>JAYUEB010000152.1:0-2292 GCA_043739525.1 Bdellovibrionales bacterium | reverse complement strand
ATCAGCGACGGAAGAGCAATGGTTACGAGCGATTTTGGAATTCGGGGTCGGGCTCTAACGGTTGCGACTAGAACTCCCGCAATTAAAAAAATCCAGAGATTTTCGGATTCGGTTACGACTGTCACAGCGGCGCTCACGATCCCTACACCCCAAAGGAGCCAGTCTTTTTTAAATGTCTTTGTGGTGAGCTTGTAGGCGCTCATTGCAATGATGGCGACAACACAGGCGCCGATCCCATAAAATGCGCCTTGAATCCAACTTAACCCACCAAAAGAGACATACAGAGCTGCAAGAGCTAGCACCATGAAAAAAGATGGAAGTACAAAGGCAGTACCAACTAAAGTAGCACCTAAAACTCGGTATCGGGCCCAGCCAATATAAATTGAAAGCTGTGCCGCAAGTGGCCCAGGCGCTAGTTGCGATAAAGCAAAGCCCTCTGAATACTCCTCTGCTGAAATCCATTTTCTTTCGTCAACCAGATCTCGCCTCATATGCTCGCAAAGCACGACCGGTCCGCCAAAACCAATTGTACCGAGCTTTAAGAAATAGAATATGAGCCCCTTGAGCGAAACTAAGGACTGCCACTCATGGGACGGCGACCGACTATTCATCTTTAACTACTTCTGTGTATCGAGGGCTGATTTTAGACCCTTGGCAAGATCAACTGGCGCTCCAATTCCCCAGAAATGTAAAAAAATGATCCGAGGAGACTCTTCCGTCATGTGATTGTGGATTGCCACGATGTTAATATTGGCTCCTCGGAGCTTTTTAAGAACAACTTGCAGTTCTGTTTCAAGCATCGCGAAATCACCATCAACAACTGCTTCCTTGTCTGAGCCTGCAAATGCCGCCCATGTATTCACACCCATTGCACTTCCCATTTCATGACCGTGCATGCTTGTTTTGCGACCTATTGTCACTTTGTAAACGCCATCCTTCAATTCGCCCTTCACCCCTATGGCTTTTGAAATCAAATCGATATTGAGTGATGTATTCGCAGCATCGATATGAGCTATCGGAAAATTAACTTTGTTTTCTATTGTCTCTTTTACTTTGGCATAAACTTTACCGACAGCTTTGGCTAGGCTCTCCTCATCTCCCATTCCGCCAATGTGCATGAACATGACCTTTGGAGAATCATAAAAGAAATGATTGTGAAGAGCCGTTACCTCAAGACCGTTTTCAAGTGTAACGCTCATAACCGGATTCACTTGATCTTCAGTCAAAACCGTATCGCCCATCATCATGACGTGATCTCCAGCTTCAATAAATGCCGCCCATGAGGTAAGTCCAAGCTGAGGAATTAGGTTCACTCCAGCTGAAGTTGCCTTAATATCGCTTCTCGCAAAGCTTACCTTGAATACGCCTTCCTTTTCATTGTAAGCGCCTTTGAGGCCGGTCAAGCTTTCTATTTTTTGGATATCTAATTTTGGTTTTGCAGAAGCCTCAACTAATTGGGGCAGGACCAAAAAACACGTGAGCCATAAAAATACTAATTTCGACTTCATTTTCTTTTCTCCCTTTTGAGTGACAATGTTAAACTATCAAATAAATTCATCGCGGCCTTTAGCCGTTCGACATCATTCGGATGAGAGCGAATGATTCCGTCTAGAGCCATCCGAATTCCTTCGGTCTCCTTTCGATCATACTTTTGATCTTGAATATCAAGATCATGAATGACTTCAGCCAAGATCAAAACTGAAGAAGACCTTAATTTAAAGTGGTCTACTAAAACTTCAAAAGTGCATTTATCACCAATATGACCGAACTCACCTTTAAAAATATCAAAACGAAAATTCTTCTCCTCGTGCTCATAGCGATCAATATCAACGAAAAGAAAAGTTGCGTCTTTATCAATAAATTTCTTAATGAGCCAAGCCGATGCTAGGCGATCAACATGGAGATTTTTTCTTGTTACCCATGTTGATCCAGCTTCTATTTTATTGGAGGATTTTTCTATTTTCCTAGATGACTCTACTCCATTTAATTTTCTGTCAAAATCAGCCATGCTTTGTCTGCAGCGCTCTTCTCCATCAACTGCCATAACCAATCGCTTTTCAATTTCAGCTATTCGGCTCTTGAATTTTGTACGTTTATGCTCCCACTTCATACGCTCTGTAGACGTAGACCTTGCGGAGATCTCTTTCGTAATATCACGAATCTCAACTGCGAGGCTTTTATATTCGACATCAATTTGTGAGTTATAAGATTGCAATAATGATTCTATGGAAAGACCGAAAACGAATTTAGCCTCTGTTACTATTGCTTCACCACCACTTGCAGTAATGTCGA
>JAYUEB010000151.1:0-20600 GCA_043739525.1 Bdellovibrionales bacterium | reverse complement strand
GCGTCTAACTTTATAGAGCGGCATGAAGTCTATGCCTCGTTTTTGAACGAGATACGCCCCATCTGGATTACGTACGACCCCGTCGATGTTTGTCTCATCAAAATTCACATCTTGTGTCTTACGATATTTCACATTCTTGGCGAAAACTGTAGAAGATGTTAACACACTCAAAGCCGTTAAAATCATGATGAAGTATTTGAAATTCATTTTCGAATTCATAAAGTCTCCTTTCAAAGGTGACTCGCGGTACCGCGTTTAACTTTCGAATCACTCGCACTCTTAGGTGCGTTCTTATTTTCTTTTGCATTTTTAGGAAGGCTGGCCTCTAAGGCTTTAATTTTTACATTGAGGTCCATACCTGGACGATCATGCACAGTACCCTTAGCAATAGCCTCTTTGAGGGCTATATAGGTGTTCAGCGCGAGCTCCGGCTGTCTTTCAAGCTCTTCGTAAACCTGTGCTAAACGCAAGCGATTCTGCAAATTCTCAGGATGAGTCGAAATTGCTTTTTCGAGATAATCTACTGCCAGCTTCTGATCTCCACCGCGAATTTCACATTCGGCTCCATCAACCAATGCTGCATAATTTTTAGAATCGACGTTCAAGACATCTTTAAATTTTTGGCCGGCAGCTTTGAAATCAAGTTCGTGATAGGCAATCTCTGCCAAAAATAAATTGGCGTCAAACATCGATTTATCGAGACTTGCAGACAATGCAATTTCTTTATAAGCTAAATCTTTTTGATCAAGTAACCACAAAATACGACCACGTTGATATTGCAAAATCGCCATTTGAGAAGAAGCCTTTTTGATGGCTAAATCAATCATCCAAAGAGAACGTGGCAGATCTTTATTATATTCAGCAGCTAAACTCAAATAATACGGTCCCCATGGAGAATTAACATTTGTCTTCACCAGTTCTTGAGCAGTTGTTTCAACACTCAACCACTGGTTGGTTTGGGCACAATTATTAATGCTCTCAAGAAGAGCTTTCCAATCTTTACCTTTAAGTTCTGCCATTTGAAGACATTGTCCCGCCGACTTCAAATAGACATAAGGTTTGTAATCAAAAGACTCAAAATATAAGTCAGTATTAATCTTTTTTTGGTCGCCAATGAGCGACTTTTGTTTTGATACCGCATGTGTATCTTCAGATTTCGGGCCAGGGACCGCACATGAAAAACACATGAGAGTTGAAGCTAAAATAAAATAACTGTTACGCATATTACTCAGCTCCCATGACTGCGAGGCCACCAAATTTCAAATTCCTTCTTGGCAAATACATAGGTGGGGTTTGAACCTGTCCCAATGGCAATGGCTCAGTCTTCATATTTAATTTGTCTAAGTCTCGTTGAATCTCGACAACTGTTTGATTAAAAAAGTGAAACTTTTTGGACGCCTGAAGAGCTTGATTCAAACTGTCGATACCTTTTTCTTCCATTGGAATAACTAGATTTTCGATCTCTTTTTGAAAAGCCGCTTTATCTGCAGCGCTCACTTCGCCAGATAACTGAACTGTTTTAAGCGAATGAGCGTAGTGAATGTAACAAGATGACAACTGCTGAATAGCTTTAACTGAGTATTCAGGATCTCCGTACTCGATGACTGCTTGATAAGCCTTCTGCGCCTTTTCAAGCTTTTCAGTTTTAATTGCAAGCACAGTTGCTACCTTTTCGATACGAGCTTTAACACTTTGTTTTTTGAATTCGTCATCTAAAACTTGAGCTTGAATAAATCGTGCTCTCGCCATGAGATTTTTTGGTAATCCCTCACTCCCAATAATCTTCTTAGAAACATTAAACGCGGTTGTAAAGTCTCCCTCAGTAAACTTCTCTTCAGCCTGTTCGACAACGGCTTGACTTGCTTCAGGTTCGATACCAAAGCTTGCAATCTGCTTTTTTAATTCAATAACTTGTTTGTTACTCGCATCAATTTTTGCGAGCTCGAGTTCTTTTTCAACAAGAGCTAATTTCTCTCTTGGATCTTTACGAACCTCTGCAAGTTTGGCATATATGACAATCGCTGCTTGACGATTTCGACTAAGTGCCAAAAAATCAGCAGCTAGTTCGCGCCACTTATTTTCATTTGCTTTATCGAATTCACATAGGTCAACGAGAACCTTGGCAGCTAAATCCAGTCGCGCAAGAGACTCATAGGCACCGGCTGCTTTAGTAAGGCAATCTTTTACCTGCGGACTGTCTCTAAAAACTTTTGACATCTCATAACAAGTGTTTGCTCCGCCCAAGAGATCGCCGGATTTAAACTCGAGTTGAGAGGCATTCCACCAAGCTTTTGGCCCTAAGTCAGATTTTTTCTGTTCGAGAGCAAATTTTTTGTAAGCTTCGATTGCCTTTAAGTTTTCTCCGCTCTCTTCAAATCCTTGAATTTCCGCAAAATAGGCTTCACGATAAATTTTTTCTACAACAACAGTACGACTGGTATCAGTAATTTTATTAAGCAGAATGTTGGCGGCCTCTTTCAAAGTTTTGTAATCCTTTTTAATATTTAAAATATCAAGGTACAAATCTTGTGCTTTTAGAATCTTGTCTTGGCCCAATTTTTTCTTATCTATGTCGCCCCAGCCAATTTTCTTAAATCCAACGGCGGCTTCATCATAGCGCCCTTTTTCATAAGCAATAAAATATTTTTTGAATTCAATATCGAGGACAAACTCAGCGTGCGGATATTTGTTTAGGTATATGTCTGCAAGAACTCCGAATGTTCTCTCGTCTGAATCGCTCCATTTATCTACTGTTGCCTTTTCAAGACTCAAGATGGCAGCGTATGCAGCGTCGACCCCAAGCTTTGGATCTGGATGATAGCTGTCAATTGTTGCGTATTGAACTGAAGCTTCACGAAACTTCTCTTCTTGAAAGAGCAATTCACCAAAAGACATTCTCAATTGATTTTGCTCTTCGTCTTTCGGATCCAAATTTCGCAAGTAAATTTTATAGGCCACTTCCGCACTTGAGAGAAGATCTTCTTCTTTTGATCTTTTTTTCCAAAGAGCGTGCCATCTCTGTGCGAGTTTTTTACTCGCATCTGTGATTTTTTCTTGGCAATCTGATCGCTCAACTTTAACAATTCCGATTGCTTTTGCTGTTGCAGCAGAACGATCTTTGCAAAGTTGATCAAGAGCAGTCATTTGCTCCACAACTTTCTTGCGAAGCTTAAGATGTTCGTTATTCCAGATAAGGCGCTCACGCGCACCTGCGACAAGGTCATTAGATCCCATCTTGTCGATAAATTTAGTGAGCAGCATATCGATATCGGCATATTTGGCACTACGATCGTAGAGATCCGATAGTCTAATAATCATTGGGGCTGGATCCAACTCGCGTGCCTCGGTAACAAAGTAAGAAACTGCACTCGCACTTGAGCCAACATCCGAGTAGAACAGTGTCATATCACTTAATGCCTCTTTACGGAGATCGAGTTTGGCATCCATGTGAAGATCGACAACCTTCGCACCATATTCAACCACGGCTTCTAGTTCTTTTAAGCCATCTTTCGCATTTTGAAGATTGTAATAACACCAGGCACCTTTATAAATTGAATACGGATAAACTCGAGATTCAGTAAATTTACGAACCTGTTTGAAGTTCTGAAGTGCTATATCAAATTTTTTATTTTTGTAATTCAACTCTCCCACGGACATAAAAGAATCTGGTAATAGTGGAGAGTCTGGATAATTCGCGATGAGTTTTCCGAAGGTTTTTTCGGCAGCCTTGTCGTCGCCCAATTGCTCAAGAGCATATCCTTCGTTAAATACAATCATGTCCAAATTGCGATATGACTGAAAGCGCGCTTGAATGTCGTCGTAAATTGCAATTGCCTTCTTGATTTGAGCTTTCTCTGCGCCCTCTTTTACAACTGTAGGTAGAAAGTTCATAATGTCTTTGTCGTTTTTATGGATTTCGAAAAATCTTTCGCTGCGAGCTCTTCTCATATAGAGTTCGCCCAATCGATAAAGAATATCTGGCTCAAGTTTTCGCCCACGATGTTTTTCAAGCAATTTTTGAAGTAGAACAAGCGCACGCTTTTCACTGTTCTCGACGAGCAACTCAGTCTTGAGAGCCTTAATGTCATTGCCTTTTTCGTCGCCGTCTTTGAACTTCAATTGATCTTCAACTGAAGGCTCTTTCACTTTTGGTTTTTGATCCGCCTTTGATAGACTTGAAAAAATCAAGCTCAATAAGAGAACTGTGATTTGCAATCCCTTAGTTAAACTTAATAATTTATGGCGAACTAAAACCAAATTCTTCATTTAATACTCGCTGGAGTGTAGTCCACATGAAAGGGTGTGCCATCTGGTGGAATTGCGGCGCCATGAAACACGATTGATTGAGTCGTTTTATCATAGGTCCAACCGTTTTTCGCATCCTGAGCAACTAATACGCTACCTTCGTAAACAACGATCGTATCTACATTTGGAACGCTATCCAGATGGTAAGCCGTTACGATTTCAAGAATGCGTGCCTGAACTTGCTGAACTGCAAGAGTGAGATCAGTCGCGCAAATAGTTGATTGTGTTCCGCCAGAGGCATTTACGACATCCAAGAATTTGAGACCCGGAGAACGAAAGTTCCACTGCCCTGAGGCACACTGATCAGTTTTGCTACTTGATAAAACTCCAACATAGTGAGCAAGCCAACTTCTCTGGCCAGTCGCTGCAATCGGTGGACGAAGCTGATCAAGAAAAGACACAAGATCAATTGGTGTCGTATTATTGACGTCATCGTCTTTTGACGAAATAAAGATTACGTTGAGGAGCGCTTGCGGACGTAAAAAGCCAGCGTTCACGCCGTTAATGAGTGGTGCGCTTAACGCGTTTTGTACTGCAAGACGACCAAAATTGATTGGAGAAATAAAATCATTTGCATTAAAACTGATGCGATTCGATAGAACAGATGTCAGATTTGTCAAAGTCGAATTAAGAACAACTGGTGATGAATCTCCGTGAGTAATAAATTGTCCACCTTCGCCAACCATACTTTGCGTTGATGGATCTTGAAATCGCGGCGTCATTGTTGTAACTGCGATATGATAGTCGAGATTCGCAGTATTCAAAACCTGTATGAGTGCCGGAATTTGTGTCGCAATAGCTTGATAGCGTTGCTGCTGTTCCATTGCTCCAGAAGCTTCCATGACAATTAAGACGTCGGCTTGGCGGTTGTATTTCACCTGTTGAGAAAAATCCTTTTGTGCCGCGGTTAAATCAAAATTTTGTTGTGTACAACCGACTATTAGGGCGAGGCCACAAGCCACGCTCAATGTTTTCTGCACTGATGTTGTCCTAAGTTGCATTTTTCTCATTTGTAAATCTCCCCCTAGATAAAAAATATGAGATTTTTTATCTGTAAGTCGCGCCTTAGGGAGATTACATACTATGAAAAGGCGAATTTTATTTTTTGTCTACCTTACGAAGCCCGTACATTTCTCTCTGTAAACTGTGCAAGATAATCTTGCGCCTGCTGTGAAAGTTCCATGAATTTAATTCCGTAAATTACTTTCTTATCTTTTGTGCGAGCACTCACCACTTCACACTTAGCATTAAACGGCGGGACATCGTCGCCCGGCTTAAAGTGAATACTCACTGCTTGCCCGATCTGCATTTCTCCACTCTCTAGCTCGATACCCGCTCCGCCTGGCGAGATTTCAAAACTCTTACCCTTCCAAACTTTGGAGTTATTATGAACGATAAGAGACGCACCATAATTTGCGCGACCATGACGACGGCGAAAAAATACTTCAGTGAGTTCAGGATGACTCGAGTCTTTTAAAGCCTTAATTTTGTCAGCTTTAAAATCCTCAAGCTCAGCAATTAAATGCCAAGTTTCAAGACTTGGATTCCATGCATAGTCATATTCAAATAGAGAACGGCTCTGAAGAAGCTTGACGACATCGAAGAAAGAATACGGACCAAAGCGGTTTTGACCTTTTAAGATGAACCACTCAGGCGCTTCTAGTGGATTTTTTTTCTCGTCTTGTTTTGGTGGCTGTGCGGGTTTTGCGAATTTTATGAGGTCGGCAAAAGCTGGGTTAGCTATGACCATAACCCAATCAGACTGGACCTCATCATAAACGTAATCACTCGAACTCAACTCACGACTTTGAATCTTGGAATTGATCTCAGCAACCGTGAATGGTCCTAGCTGCTGACCTTCATGTGATACGAAATATTTCGCCTGCGACATCAAATTCTCCACTACAGATTTCAATTTTCCAAGTCGAGGAAGGGGCCCAAACCCGCATCTTTCCTAGCGACTTTCTTAAAGAGTCATTCGGTTGAATCAGATTTGGACTTAAATCTTGTGTGCTGCGAAAAAACGTATAAGGCCCTGAAACTAGATCAAGGCCGAGGCGTTTGGCTTAGAGGGTGTTAATATGAAACAATCCAAAAATTTGAAAGCTTAAATCTTCGTAGAATCGACGATTTTCTGAGCACCGAAAAGTACCAGTTTATTTTTGGAGGCGCATCGCGCAAGTATAAATATATAGGAAAACTCATTCATCGCGATGCGCTTACAAAACTAAGCTGGTACCTTTCGGTCCTTACGAAGCTTCTTGTTCGCTCGAATTGAATACTTGCGTGAGTTTCGCTCTGAGACGGCTGACAGCTTGGGCGTGTAGTTGGGAAACACGGCTCTCCGTCACTCGCAGCACTTTGCCAATCTCTTTAAGATTAAGATCCTCGTAGTAATAAAGCGAAAGTACGAGACGTTGTCTCTCCGGCAATTCTTCAATCGCTTTCGTTACGATATCCTTTACCGACTTCATGCTCAGTTGGTTATAAGGATTGTTGAGAGCACAGCCCTCGAGGATATTCAAAATTGATTTTTTATCAACGTTACTAAATGTCGTTGAATCATCAATAGAAAGTACGCTGACTGGTCGTACTTGATTCACGAGATCGTAAAACTCTTCCATGCTCATGTTGAGCTTAGTTGAAACTTCTTCATCTGTAGCAGCTCTTCCAAGAACAGCTTCGAGCTCAACCATTGTGCGATCTAGAAGCTTAGCTTTGTCGCGAACCGAACGTGGAACCCAATCTTGTGCACGGAGTTCGTCGAGGATTGAACCGCGAATACGAAACTCTGCATAGGTTTTAAATTTATTATCACGAGTGGGATCATATTTATCAATGGCGTCCATAAGGCCAATGACTCCACTTGATATCAAATCGTCCAACTCAATATTAGAAGGCAAACGCACAGCAATTTTCTGTGCAATGAATTTAATAAGAGGTGCGTACTCAATGACGAGCTTATCTTTTTCTTGCTGGGTAATCTTATTGGGAGCTTCTTTATATTTTCGAATCACGCCATTACCAGACATTATTGAACCACCCTCGAATATTTTTTATCGCTTTAACTAATCTTATCAAATTGAGAACACAGCCGGTAGTCTAATTCTTTTCATGCCACTCCCACGAGCTGTTCCCAGAAAAACTGTAGATTTCCTTTACACTCATCGAGAGCTTGATACGCCTCAAATTTTTGTGCGAGCTTCGTAAGTGCTTGAGCTGACGGGCTTTGCGAGTAGGCTTGTGTTACAAGTTGTTGATTCTTGGTCGCCTGTCTCAAATTGAGATCAGACGGAATTGATCCTTTGTAATCTAGGCTTACGTAGAGAAATTTCTGTACGACTTCATCGAGTTTTCGAAAGAGTTTGGCTCCCTCTTGCTCATCTCGAACTTGATTACATATAATAGAGAAGCGATTCTCACGACACTTTTGGTTCAAGACCTTAATCAAGGCATAAGAGTCTGCGAAGCTAGATGGGTCTGGGCTCACCACAACACATATTTCCTGAGCAGCTGCATTGAGATACAAAACGTTATTCGCAATACCCGGTGAGGTATCGATCAGCATATAATCATACTTTTGACCTAGACTACTAACCTGATCGAGCAGAATTTGTCTTTCGAATACAGAAAGATTTTGGAGATCGTAAAGACCATTGCCACCAGGGATGAGAGTAAGCCCATCTTCTACTTCAACCAATATCTCGCTGAGCTGAGCCTCACCGCTAATCAGATCGAAGATATTTTTCTTAGCTCGCACGTTCAACATAATATCGACGTTAGCCATTCCAAGATCGCCGTCCAAAATCAGAACTCGATAGCCCTTCTTATGCAGAGTTTTTGCGAGATTTACCACGATCGAGGTTTTACCGACTCCACCCTTTCCTGATGTGATGCTTATTGTTCGGGTCGTACCAGAATGTCCGTCAAATTGATCTCTGTGGCTAAATCCCATGGCCGTTAACTCCTCTTTGAATGCGTGTCAGCTTAAAAATTAAATCTAAAATGCGCTCTTTAGTTGCCTCTTCAAAATCTTCCGGAATTGAATTTCCAATTCCGAATGAGTTAAGAGGAATATTAAGTGCGCGGCTTACATTGACAATCACACCGTGCTGAATGGATTGGTCAAGGTTTGTGAAAATAAGGTCGTGAAAATTTGCCAAGCGAAAGCGCTTACAATTATCAAGACAATCGCTATCCTTTGATATGCAATTGAGAACCAAGTGAGCAACTGCTGCCATTTCAGGTGGCGGTAGCATTGATCTTAAAAAATCAATCTCGTTCAAATCTTTGAGCTGCATGCCCGGCGAATCAACTAAGAAATGATCAATATGCGCAAATTGAGTCATGATACCCGCAAAATCAGCTTGAGAGCGAATAACAACAAAAGGAACATTTAAGATCTGAGCGTAAATCTTGAGTTGATCGACGGCTCCAACTTTTTGAGTATCGGTGGTCAAAATTGCAATTCGCTTTTTTCTCTTTAGGCTCAGGTAGCTCGCCCATTTCACTAACATCGAGGTCTTACCGCTTCCGGCTGGTCCTACAAAAACATGAGTACGGCCTTGAAACGGATCTTTGCTAATTTTTGTATTGGATAAAATCCATCTTGCGACATAGGCATCAACGAGAGGACGCTTCTTCATCTGAAGCGCATCCATTTCCTTTTGCGCTTGCAATAGTATTTCACAGGTCAACTCAATGCTCACGCCACTCTCGAGAAGCTTTTGAAACATGAAGCTCAGCTCAAAGTGAATTCCAAATTCAGCACCCGGATGAGAATGAACCGCAACTGGAGTTCGATCGCTCTGCTTTAAAAGAGATTGAAGGCGATGAATTTCAGATTGCAAAACTTCGATTTGCTCAACACGGATTGTTTTCGAAGCTGTCAATTTAGTTGCAGCCTCAGGAATCGGCTGAGGTCGCTTTGTAATTTTCTCAAAACGGAAATCTTCATTTGGATCATTCGTAATATCTGCGTAATTATTTTTTACAGCTTTACTGTCCAGCGCACTCATTCCCGCGGTGAACGCTTCTTTTGCGGCATTGCGAATTCGACTCAAAGATCGCGGCGTCAAATGAGATGCCTCATCCGCCAATTCTTGAGCACGAGGATGTTGAGTTCGTGGAGCCTGAACATGGCGAGGAGCCTGAGTACGAGACACAATTGTCTCTTCCTCATCCGGAATATCGATGTAAGAAACCGCAGTGACGTTTCGCTTTAATTGGCTCACAGGCGTATTTGATCTCTCGCTTTGTCCGTCAATACCCAAAACTCTTGCTAGAGGAGATGCCGACCGGGCGTCGTTGTTCTCGGTCAACCGACGATCAACGACCTTCTCAATAATATTTTTTTGTGATTTAGCTGCCGTATTTCGAAATCGCTCTTTCGTGTCGGTGTCCATTCGAGATTCTGTAAATTTCTTTTTGTGCAAAGTAAACTCACTCACAGCGGCGGTGACTTCGACTTCTCCTTGGCCAGGCCCTTTCTTTACATCGCGTGCGGCAAGAATGACGGCTTCTGGGCCGAGCTCTTCTTTTATCATTCGCAAAGCTTCTTTCATACTTTTAGCCGTGTATTTTTTAACCCGCATGTGCTAACCCACCTAGTTCAACGGTACCGACAGAAGCAATTCTTGCTTCGGCAGACAATTCGTTATGTGAAAGAACGATCAACTGTGGAATAAATCTCGAAGTTAATTTAAATAAGTGTCGACGTGCAGTAGGACTTGTTAAAAGAATCGGCTGAGAGGCAATCTCGGGATGCGATTCAATTGTCGAAGCAATACTTTCAATCATCTGATGTGCCACTTTTGGATCCATCACCAGTTGTACTCCCTGCTCGGTTTGAAGAAGTGAGTTTGCAATCAACTCTTCAATTTGAGGTTCAAGACTCACAACGGATACGCTGCCATCGTCTGTTTTGAATTTAGCTGTAATGCTGCGTGAAAGAGCCTTCCGAACACTTTCAGTCAGCAACTCAGGGTCTTTCGTTTTCGTCGCCTCGTCGGCCAAATTTTCAAAAATCGTTAAGAGGTCACGAATCGAAACTTGCTCACGAAGTAGGTTCTGTAAAACTTTAACAATCGTACCCAAATGAAGAGGATCTGGAATAAGCTCTTCAATAACTTTTGGATATTGTTTTTTGAAATTCTCAACTAAGTTCGAAACTTCTTGTCGACCGAGAAGCTCATGAGCATGGCCGCGAACAATTTCAGTTAAATGAGTTGCCATGACCGTTGGAAGATCCACAACTGTATAGCCTGCCATTTCGGCTTCTTCTCTTTGATTGCGTGCAACCCACAGAGCATCAAGACCAAACGCAGGTTCTTTTGTCGGAGTTCCATCAATTTGACTAATGACATTACCTGGATCCATCGCAAGAAGAGAATCTGGGCGTAATGTACCGCCACCCACTTTGTTCCCTTTTATCATGACGCGATATTCGCCTGGCTCGAGTTGTAAATTATCTCGAATATGGATACTCGGAACGATAATTCCCAGATCGATCGCAAATTGTTTTCGAATACTCACAATCCGTTCAAGTAAGTCACCGCTCTGCTCGCTCTCAACGATGTTAATGAGACCGTAACCCACTTCGAGTTCAACAAGATCAAGTGGTAAAAGATTTTCGATTCGCTCTTTTTCGGGTTTAGATGCGATATCATCTTGGAGTTTTTTCTCTTTTTCTTTTGCTTCAGATTTATAGCGAGTCAAAACCCAAGAAAGACCGCCCATCAATCCGCCTATAGTAAAAAACGGAATACCTGGTAAACCTGGAACCATCGCGAGTAAGGCCATAACACTTCCGACAATACCAACGGCACGAGGATTTAAGAAAAGTTGAGAAACAACCTCATTACCGATGTCCTTGCCTGACGAGCTTCTCGTTACAATTGTACCTGCCGCAGTTGAGATAATCAGGGCAGGAATTTGAGAAACGAGACCATCACCTATTGTTAATTTCGTGTAGTATTCAGCGGCTGTACCGATATCGAGACCATGCTGAATGACACCTACTAAAAGTCCACCAACGATGTTTACAACTGTAATGATGATGCCGGCAATGGCATCTCCGCGAACAAACTTACTTGCTCCATCCATAGCTCCGTAGAAATCCGCTTCTGCTTCGATTTCTTTACGGCGTTTACGAGCCTGCTCTTCATTGATGAGTCCAGCGTTTAAGTCCGCGTCGATCGACATCTGTTTACCAGGCATCGCATCTAACGTGAATCGCGCCGCGACCTCAGCAACCCGACCAGAACCCTTTGTGATAACCACGAAGTTAATCACAACTAAGATGACGAAGACAATGAACCCGATGACGTAGTTATTACCAACAACGAAATTTCCGAAAGCTTCAATAACGGCACCGGCAGCATGACCGCCCTCATGCCCATGAGTCAAAACGAGTCTTGTGGTCGCGACGTTCAAGGCAAGCCTGAAAAGAGTCGTGATCAATAACAAACTTGGAAAGACACTAAAATCAAGGCTACGAGTTGTATAGAGAGCAACAATCAAGATAAGAAGAGCAGAGCTAATTGAAAGAGTCAGTGCAATATCAAGCAAAACTGGTGGAAGCGGAATCATCATGACCGCTAAAATTGCGATCAACGTCACTGCAACTAAGAGATCGACGTTTTTAGTGTACCTCTCAAAGCGTTTTAAAAATTGAAATAGTTGTTCTAAGTTCATTTATTAAAAAACCTTTTTGCGTTTAAGTTTATAGACGTAAGACAATACTTGAGCAACTGCCGTAAAGAGTTCTCTCGGAATCGCATGTCCGATCTTCATCGTTTTAAAAATTGTTCGAGCCAGAGGCTTGTTTTCAACAATCGGGATATTATTTGCGCGAGCAATCTCTCTGATTTTCTCGGCCATCAAATCAGCACCTTTTGCCAAAAGCTTAGGAGCAATCATATTTTTAGGATCGTATTGAATCGCACAAGCAATGTGGGTAGGGTTGGTGATAATCACATCTGCCTTAGGAACATCGGCCATCATGCGTTTATTAGCCATCTCGCGCTGGATTCGACGAATCCGCGCTTTGATCATCGGATCACCCTCTCGAGACTTATGCTCTTCTTTTACCTCTTGCTTGGTCATGCGCATCTGCTTCTCAAGATCCCAACGTTGAAAGAAGTAATCGCTGGCCGCAAGAACGGCCATGAAGACACCGACTGCAAATATAAGGCGAATTGTCAGCTCTCCAATAAATCTCAGAAGCTGAGCTATATCCATATTTATAAGTGATGGAATTTGTAAGACCTGACTTCGAACAACAAAGTAAACAACAACGCCCACAACAATAATCTTCGCAATCGATTTAATTCCTTCAATGATTGCTTTCAAACTTAAAAGACGTTTGAAGCCTTCAAGGGGATTAAGGCGATTGAGATCAAACTGCAAAGCTTCTTCATTATACAAAAGTCCAACTTGCAAAGTTGTTGCAGCAATCGGAATGATCATCAAAATCGCAACAATTGGGCCGCCGATAAAGAGCGCCTTCTTAAAACCAAAAATGACAGCGGGAACATAATCACCCTCACGAGCAGCGGAAACCACAAATGAGGTCAAAGAGGTCGATATCAACTCAGAGACTTGTTGTAGTAAAAAGCGACCTAGACCCCAAAGAAGAAGGGCAACACTTAATAGAGTCAAAACAGATCCAAGCTCTTTGGTCTGAGCAACTTGCCCGCGTTTGCGAAAATCTTCTCTTCGCTGTTCGGTGGCGGCTTCACTCCGCTCTTGATCTGTTTCTGCCATCAACTCATCCCTAAAGTTATACTTTCAGTTAAAGACTCTTCATTACCTTAAACATTACATCAGTCATCGTATTCAAAACTGAGCTCACCTCCGTGAGGTAAAACGGAATCATCATAAAAATAATAATAAACCCCGCCATAATATTTATGGGTAAGCTTGTGATTAATACGTTGATTTGCGGAACAACACGACCAATGATCCCGATTGCAACATTCAAAAAGAAAATTGCGACCATCACTGGAGCTGATATTTTAATTCCCGCTACACATACCATCTGCAAAACTTCTCCTACATCCTTAAACAAAGCAAAACTCGCGCCAGTACCGGAGATCTGAACCACGTCAAAACTTTGAGCTAGTCCAGTGAGAAAATAATGGTGTCCGTTGATCGCTAAAAAGATCAGAGTGGCGAGTGTTGTAAAAAATTGTTCTGTCGTTGTGGCCTGGGAACCCAAAGCTGGATTAAACATTTGTCCAGAAGAAAGGCCCATACTCGTTGAGATCAACTGTCCCGCAATACTCACTGCAAAGAAAAGAAGGCGTGTAAAAAACCCAAGGCAGAGACCCACAAATACCTCTCTCATGGCATACCAGGTAATATTGAGAGAAAGCAGTTCAGTCGTCAAAGTCGCATGCGGAATGACCGGAAATAGACAAATTGTTAACACAACCGCCAGCAAAATTTTGGCAGGACGCGGAACGCTGAAAACGCTGAAGACCGGCCAAGTAAAAAGAAAAGCGCTTACCCGTAAGAGTATAAGCGCCAATATTAAAAGTTGATTTTCATCGTAATGGAAACTTGGAAACATCTTACTCTCGTACGTATGTAGCGAGATTCTCAAAAAGGCCGACAGTAAATTGGCTCATAATATCGATCATCCAGGGCCCGGCGATAATGATCACCACGCAGATGATGGCAATTTTAGGAATAAACGTGAGCGTTGCCTCGTTTACTTGCGTAATCGCTTGAAAGATACTCACAATCAAACCCGTAACAAGAGCAGCTCCCAGGATAGGCGCCGAAATCATGACAGTTGTGCGGATAGCATCTTGGCCTAATTTCATAATGAGTTCTTCTGTCATAATTCCTCCTGAAAGATTCTTCAGCCGAAGCTTTGAACAAGCGAGCCGACCAAGAGTGTCCAGCCATCTACCAAAACAAAAAGCATAATTTTAAACGGAAGCGAGATCACAACAGGCGGAAGCATCATCATACCCATCGCCATCAGCACACTTGAAATCACAAGGTCGATTACCAAAAATGGCAGATAAATAATGAAACCAATTTGAAAAGCAGTCTTAAGCTCTGAAATAATAAACGAAGGGATCAAGACAGTCGTCGGAACATCTGCTCGCGTCTTTGGCTTTTCAATTTTAGCGAGTTTAATAAATAAATTAACGTCCACAGAACGAGTTTGCTTCCACATAAAAGCTCTTATGGGAGCAAGCGCTTCGTCGACGGCACGGTCCTGAGAAATTTTATTGTCGAGATAAGGCTTTAAAGCATTTTCATTAATTTGGTTAAACGCAGGCGCCATAATAAAGAAAGTCAAAAAGAGAGCTAAGCCGACCAATAATTGGTTCGGTGGCATTTGCTGAGTTCCGAGTGCTTGGCGCACAAAAGACAACACGACGATAATGCGTGTAAAGCTTGTCATCATAATCAAAATCGCAGGCGCAAGAGACAAGACCGTCAAAAGCATCACAATCTTAATTGCGTTCACGATCTCATTCGGGTTATCCGTACTCTTAAAGCCTAGGTTTACTGACGGCAACGTCACCGCCTGTGCAAACGCAGACTTACTCGCAATAATAAGAGACAAGAATAGGAATGAGAAAAAGAATAAATACTTTTTCACTCAAGCTGCCTCATACCTTTTAAGCGACGAGAAACGACATCGCGAATTTCTGATATTCCACGAAGTGCAAAGTCGTCTGGTTCGTTTTGAGCTTCTTCTCTAGGTTGAGAGAAGTGTTTGCCAATTTCGCCTTCTTCTTCTTCAAAGTTATAAAGGGCATCATCAAATTTGTTTGGCTGTCCCACTGGGATTTCGTCATCAATAAGAGAAAGTGTTTTAAGCATCGAAATATTTTGATCTGTAAGGCCGATGAGTATCGACTCACCTGCTACTTGAACGATCGCCAAACTCTTTTTTGGACCTAAATGATGTTGGGTCAAAATTCGGATCTTCATCCCGCCATTTTGAGTAACACGTTGTTTTGTCCATTTCTTAAGTGCCAAAGTTCCAGCACCTAATAAACTAAACACAACAACGAGTGAAATCAAAACGCGAGGAAGGCTAGTTTTTTCTGTGAACTTCTCTTTTGTCGAATCAAATTGAACAGGAACTTCAGACTCTTTTAAAACCGGAGCAGCAGCCACAATCGGCGCAGTCGTTTTATCTAAGTTCACTTCCTTTGAGTCGAAAAGTGTTTTAGTTGGAGGCGAATCCTTTAATGCCTGATCGCGTTCTTTCATCAAATTGGTTTGTGCATCTGGAGTAGCGGCAAAACAAGGTGCTGCAAATCCAAGGGCCAAAGCGATAAGAATGAAATTCACTTTTGATAAAATCATTTTAATTGCTCCACTCGTTCTGCAGGAGAAATAATATCAATTAATCGAACACCAAATTTTTCGTTTACGACAACGGCCTCACCGCGAGCGACAAGTTTGTCATTTACCAATACTTCCATTGGTTCACCCGCTAACTTACTAAGCTCGATCACCGACCCCTGTCCCAAGTTTAATAACTCGCTGACAAGCATTTTTGTGCGACCTAATTCAACCGTCACTTTTAACGGAATGTCTAAAATGAGATCTAAGTTTCGTTCTTTCCCAGAACGCTCCTGAGGCTTGTCGCCTTTAATTGGGAGTTCCGAAACGTTGTTTTTATCTTCTGTCATACCCTACTCCTCAATCTTTCGTAATCGGTGATGTAATCTGAACCGCAACAGATCCATGATTAATTCCATAATAAGCTTTAAATTTGTTAACGCCTTCAACTTGAACATTAAATTCACCATTGGCATCTTGATTCAGCGGAATCACATCGCCTGGCTTGAGTCGCATCAGATCACTTAGCAAAACTTCAGTCTCGCCAAGATCGACACGAATAGTGACGTCGGTCTCAAGAAGTTGTTCTTCAATTGTTTTTGTCCAAAGATTTTTATCTGCTTGATCGCTCTCAATTTGAAATCCCGTCGCCAACTTTTGTTTAATGGGTTCAATTGTTGAATACGGAATAACTAAAGTGATCGTACCGTTCGCGTTTTCGAGTTCAACATCAAAAATCGAAGAGATGACTGTATCGGTTGGAGGAACAATCCCCACAAACTGGGGATTGACTTCTGTTCTCACAAAGCTCGCATCAATCACCTCAACTGATTTCCACGCTTCTTCGAGGTCATCGATTGCAAGTTCAACGACTTTGCGAACAATCGAGAGTTCAATCGGCGTAAAGTCTTTACCTTCGATTTTTGTATACGGACGATCGTCACCGCCAAAAAAACTGTCGACCAGTGCGTAAGCCAATTTACTCTCAATAACTAAGATCGCAGAACCGCGAAGAGCATTGAAACGTAAAACAGACATACACGTTGGCATCGGCAGAGTATTGATGAACTCACCGAACTTTAAAAACTCCGTGCTCGCATGATTAAGGGCTGCAATTTTTCTAAGTGCTGACGATAACGAAACCCGAAATGATCTCATGAATTTTTCATAGATGACGTCGAGCTGTGGAAGTCTTTGACGGATCGATCTTTCGTTACTCGTAAGATCATAGACGGCAACGACTTTATCGTCACTTCCGCCAGTGCCGCCGCCGCCGCCGCCTTCGGCTCCAACTTCGCCTTCGTTTACAGCCGCTAGGAGCGCATCAACTTCGGACTGTGATAAAACCTGATTCATCCATGAACCCCGTTCGTGTGCCTCAATTAATTATAAATAAACTCTGTAAACAAAACTTGCTTAACTGAACCTTTTTTCAAAACTCGATTTAACTGGTCTTTAATTTCATCTCTGAGACGATCTTTGCCGTCTTTAGTCGAAACGTCCTCATATCTCTTGCTTGATAGAATGAGAAGAATCATATCGCGAACAGCGGCTTTTCTTTTCTCAATTTCTTCAGGAGTTTTGTCGCCTTCAACTTCAAGCTCCATATTTACTTTAAGAAGTTTACGACCTTGGCTTCCTGAAAGATTAATCAAGAAAGTTTCAAGAGGAATTGTTTTTCCAACAAACTCTTTTTCTTCTTTAGCTTTATCTTCTTCATTGTCTTTTTTAGCGCCTTCAGTCACTTCATCAATTGATGTTTGATGACTTTTAGCCTGATTGCCTTTGAAAACCATAAAGCCTACAGCGCCAACGACTGCCATATTAATTATGACAAGTACATAGAGCATGAGAGGTTTTGAGGGCGCTGGCGCTTCACTTTTTGCCTGCGCGGTTTCTTTTGCTGCATTGTCTTCAGCCACAGTGATCTCCTTGAAAAGAAGGCTTTGCAGACACTATATAGCAAGCTGGGTGCCACGCAGACGTTGGTCCGATTTTAATTTTCATGCGATGTCAAATGCGGCTAAAGTGAATCTCAGGTTTTTTTTCACATCCATAAGTCGAGTGTGACAAAAAATACGAGTCATGAATTTCGAAGGCGAAGTCAGGGTATTGACAGGACTTCTTTCTTATATTTTGTTCTGAAATGAGACGAAATTTTGAAATTGGTCCGCATTCAAAATGATCACTGCATACTTCATAATCGCTAAGCCAAATTCGCCTTTGCTCACTGACGTTTGAGCAATAAAAATAGGGATATAAAAAGTTAGATGGCCGAGATTCCCGAAGTGAAACAAAGGTCCAGATCGATTTTTCAGCTACTTACAGCGAGCGATTTAGGCACCTCTTTAGTAAATATTAAGCTAGCTAGAGCCGATAACTGAGCTCAGATAATTAAGAGGATCAGGCATGGATTTGAAATTAAACACCCCCTTCCGAATTAAAAGCGCCGTCTCTTTAGTAGCCTTTGGAGTTTTAGTTGCTTTTCAAAATTGCGGACCGACCTTTGTAACCATTGAGCCAATGCTTGCTTCTACAAGTCTTTCAGTTTCACCAAATGGATCAGTCCCATCGTTAGGACAAATTGCGTTCTTAAATTTTCCGGCCAGTCCAATGAACGTGACAAACATCAACGTCGTTTTTAGTCCTGACCAAAATATAATTTCACAGAAGGCGAGCTTTCAATGCGCGCTCGATCAGGGTGCCTTTACGACTTGCTCAAGTCCCTATATTTTATCGCAACTAATTGAAGGAAATCACAGCGTCTTTGTTCGTGCGATTGATAGTACTCAAAATATTCTTGGCTCAAATCAACTGAATTTTGTTGTCGACATTTCAAAACCCGTTGTCACTATTAACTCAGCTCCAAATGGCACTGTCGGAGCCGGAGATAAAAATATCATTTTCTCGGCCATCGACAATTTATCGACATTCACCTTTTCTTGTTCGGTAGATCATGCTCCTTACTCAGATTGCGTCAGTCCTCTCTTTCTCAAATCTCCAGCTGTTGGCCCTCATCAAGTCACACTTCACGCGACAGACAAAGCCGGAAATATTTCTCTCGATTCTACTGCCTCGTGGACGATTGATTCTGCCTCTCCAAATGTGATGATCGCAAGTGTTCCCCAATATTCCAGAAACGCAAACCAAGACATCTCTTTTACTGTAAGCGATCCGAGTGGCATAAAACCGACAATCCAATGTAGTTTAAATGGCCAAGCCTTTTCGGATTGCACTTCTCCGTTTCACGCAGTTGCAGCGAATGAAGGGCCTGAGACATTTGACGTTCGCGCGACGAATGCAACTGCCAAGGTGACAACAGCCCGGGTCAGCTGGACTTACGATAAAACTCCGCCCGTGGTCAGTTTTTCATTTGCCATTGCACCGATGATAAATACGAATGCTTCAATTAGCTTTAAGGCAACTGATAACCTCTCTGGAATTGATCACTTCGAATGTAAACCTGATAGTGCAAGCTTTGCTAACTGTACAAGTCCTTTCGTGGTATCAAGCGAAGGCTTACATCAATTTCTAGTTCGAGCAGCGGACGGGGCAGGTAACGTATCGAACACAGTCTCGACTTCTTTTACAATTGATCGGACTCCTCCCACGATAAAGGTCCTAATTGAGCCGATTGACAATTCAGACCCAGTTAGCGTTTTAGCTAGTAGCTCTGACGCTTTAAGTGGGCCACCGGCTTTAACTTGCTCTCTCAATGGCGCAAGCTTTGAGAGTTGTTCGACAACAAGGACTTATCCCAATCTCGCCGCCGGTAAATATACTCTCGTTTTTCACTCACAAGACTTAGCAGGAAATACCAGCAGTCTTACTAGGAGTTGGTCTATCGATCCCGTCGATCCCGTCGCTTTCGTAGCTACGGGTTCAATGGCACAGCACTTTTGTGGGATCAATACGACTGGCGTTCTAAAGTGCTGGGGGTTTGATGGTTATGGGGAATTGGGTGACTGGTCAACTCTTTTAACACCCCACTTAACTGCGGACACCAGCAACCAATATTCTTCTATCGTCGTTGGCAGATTTCATTCGTGCGGAATTTTAAATACCGGCGTGCTTAAATGTTGGGGATCTTTCACCTATTCAACGCTTTTTTCTAGCAACCCACTGGTTTTCGACGAAGGAGTCAATTATTCTCAAATTTCAGGCAGCAATGATCACCTCTGCGGCATTACGACTTCAGGAGTTCTCAGATGCTGGGGATATAATTCTAACGGGCAATTAGGTGACGGCACACTAACATCAAGTGCTCTTCCAGAAGTAATCGATCCTGGCGTTACTTATTCGCAAGTTCAAGCTGGAGAGGTTTCTACATGCGGAATTACGACGACGGGCAAATTGAAATGTTGGGGGTCATTCTTACTTGCGGACCAAACCAAAATGAGTCAACGAACGACTCCAATGGAGATCGATGTCGGTGTCACCTATTCACAAGTTTCGTTTGGTGACGAACACACCTGTGGGATTACAAGTTCGGGCGCCCTAAAATGTTGGGGATCAAATATTTCTGGGATAATTGGTGACGGAACCACGCAGACAAATTCGAAAGCCGAGACCATCGACGCCGGGACAAACTACGCGCAAATTTCGATAAGTGGCCATCATACGTGCGGAATCACCAAAGCAGGAATTCTCAAATGCTGGGGATACTCAGACTTTGGAGTCGGTGACGGAACTATCGATTCCCGATCTTCTCCAACAGTCATCGACCCAGGGACCACGTATTCAGAAGTGAACTCTGGCCCTACAGATGTCTGTGCCGTCACAACGACAGGCGTAGCAAAATGTTGGGGTTCTAATCACTATGGTCAAGATGGCGACGTCACCACAAATTCAAATACATCTCCAACAATCGTAAAAACTCTCGCGGGCCATGCCAGCCATATTTCGATTGGAACGTCTCACGGCTGCGCAATAAACTCCGGGGGATCTGTACTTTGCTGGGGCTACGAGGGGTATGG
>JAYUEB010000150.1:0-2296 GCA_043739525.1 Bdellovibrionales bacterium | reverse complement strand
CATTAAGATTCGGTACAAGTCGTGCGGTTGACACAATCCTCTGCGAATTCAATTTGCTGATCTTTAAAGGCCTCTGGGCTCATATTTGAATGACGATTTCTTAAAAGCTCTGATCGTTTTCCGAGACACTGAGTCGAAACCTTTTCAAGAGCCATTTCATAATTGCCACGAGCTCGAAGTGGAGCACAACTTGCGTTTTTGAATCTCCAGAAATTGGTGTTATCAAAGCAAGAGCGACATATGAAGCGGCTCTTGAAAAGGTCTCAGCTCAATGTTTGGCGAAAAGATCTGAAATTTTACGCGAGCGCCATTCGAACATGAGTCGTGAAGACTTTAAAGATCGTCAGGTTGACTTCGCAGATGATTGCGTCAACCAGACTAAATGCACAGAAACCTAAGGGCAAAAAGTTTTTGCAAAGCTTGAAAGCTTATGATTTGATGGAGGCATCCTTAAAGGAGCCTTCTTTATGAAAGCCGTACTCGATTTTTTGTTTGGCAAAGATCCCCAAATTTTTGATGAAAAAGGTCAAGTCCGTCATAAATTCACGGATAAAAAATGGCAAGATTGGCAAAACCGATTTAAAGATGCCGACTATAACTGGCGTGAACACTCAGCGACCAAAGTAAAGCCCACTAAAAAGAATTAAATTTTACCCTAAACCTTACCCTAAACCTTAGTCTGAATTTTAGTCTGAGCGTACGCAATCGCTTCTTCATACGAAGTGAGCTTCTTTTCTAACTGAAGCTTAAAAATTTCTTTTAAAAGTTCTCCTAATTCACGGCCAGGTTTGAATCCCAGAGCTTTTAGCATTTCTCCGTCAACGAAAGCTTTCGGAAGCTCACCATTCACCAGATAGTCGGTCTTCAGGCGTTCAAATTCAGGTAGGAGTATCTTTGAAAGGCTTGGATTAAAAATACTCAGGAACTCCTCTAAAATACAGAAAGAAGCATGAGCACAGATCTCTATCTGTTCGTTTAAGGCCAGATTTTTAAAGCCCAAAAGCTTAAAGTAATTTGTGAAGGTCCAATAAATTTCGTTTATTTGATCGTTTGAAAATTTGAGATCCTTTAAGCACTGCTTTAAAGTTTCGTACTCATCTGTTTGATTTTTTTGAACGATAAACGAAAATAGTAATGAAAATTTGGTTCCGATTTCAAGTGCGCTCAAATCTTGCACGTAAAATGCAGAAATTTTGGAATAAAAATCTTGATCAAAATACTTCTCAAAACTTGGATGAAGGCTCTTCAACAGCCCAGTCGACCAAAGTCCATCAAGACAAGGCTTTAAATTTGAAGTTCTAAGCCACTTGATAAGCTCTTCTTTAATTCTCTCTGCTGAAACTTGCTGAATGCTTTGCTGAAGCTTTTGGATAGCTCTTAAGGTTTCACCTTCTATTTGAAATTCGAGTTGAGATGAGAAACGTAAAGCTCTCAGCATTCGGAGTTTATCTTCTGAAAATCGGAGACTCGGCTCCCCAACGGCTTTCAAAATTTTAAGCTGGATATCTTCAAGGCCACCGACAAAGTCGATAATCTCTGAGTTTTTAATATCTAAAAAAAGAGCGTTCACCGTGAAGTCTCTTCGCTGCGCATCTTCTTCGGCAGTCGTAAAAGTGACGCTGCTAGGTCTTCTTCCGTCTAGATAAGGACCGTCTTTTCTAAAACTTGCAATTTCGATTTGAAAAGTTTCAAAAGCTAAGATGATGACACCGAACTCACGACCTACACTCAATGCATCTGGGTAAAGACTCAATATTTCATCAGGCGTTGCACTTGTTGCGATATCAAAATCTTTTGGCTTACGTCCCATCACGAGATCTCGAACGCAGCCACCAGCCAAATAGGCTTCAAAACCCCTTTGATCCAGGCTTTGGCAAATCAGCTTTACTTCGCCCCATGCCTCGTGTTCTTCAAAAATATCGAGATTGTGCACTACTTTCTGCATCGAAAGTAGGCTATCTTAAAAAGCAAAAGATTAAAATGAATTCTTTATTAGAAAACAACATTGATAGCATTACTCAGATCCTGAAATCCAGGTCGATAGAACGTTTTGGAGTCAGTGAACTCACTCGACCTCTGACGATGGATTTTTATCTCAACTGGATCGAAAGATCTCAACATGGCGAGATGGAGTATTTAAGAAGTCATGCTCCAAAAAAGGCAGATCCTCAAGCACTTCTTCCAAAAGCGAAGTCGGCGATAGTGATCGCATTTCAATATTTGCCTCATCCAGAACCAGCAGCCGAATTTCACTTTAAAGCTGCGCGCACAGCACTCTACTCGAAAGGCAAAGACT
>JAYUEB010000149.1:0-2298 GCA_043739525.1 Bdellovibrionales bacterium | reverse complement strand
GAATTTTCGAGTTCATTTTAAGCTGTGGCTTACTCACGGCCTTTGATAAAACGACTCCGGCCCTTCAGTTTGTCGAAAAAATTGCTTGGGTACCTCGCCTAGGAATTAATTACTTTGTCGGAATCGATGGACTTTCTTTGTGGCTAGTAATCCTCACGACATTTCTAACTCCCATTGTAATTTTAGCCAGCATGGAAAGTGTTCAGAAACGAGTTGCGGGATTTCACGCAGCACTTTTTCTTTTGCAAACTGCGATGATGGGATCATTCGTCGCAATGGATGCCGTTTTGTTTTATACTTTCTTCGAACTCTCACTTGTACCAATGTATTTTATGATCGGTATTTGGGGTGGAGAACGAAGAATTTATGCGACAGTAAAATTCTTTATTTATACAATGGCCGGCTCGCTCCTCATGTTGCTTGCGATTATCTATCTCATGTATGCCTCAAAAGAATTACCAAGCGGACAAATGTCGGCAAGCTTGTTAGATCTCTATCAATTGAGATTGCCATTTTTAGCGGGTCAATTTTTCAACCCACAGACACTCTTATTTTTTGCTTTCTCAATAGCCTTCGCAATTAAAGTTCCGATGTTTCCGTTTCACACTTGGTTACCAGATGCCCACGTCGAAGCACCAACGCCCGGCTCTGTGATACTGGCGGGCGTGATGTTGAAAATGGGAACATATGGATTTTTGAGATTTGTCATTCCGCTTTTTCCTGAGGCGGCAGAATATTGGTCTTGGCTTTTTCTTTTCGTTGGAGTCGTCGGAATCATTTACGGTGCATTGGTTGCAATGGTTCAGCCCGATATGAAAAAACTGGTTGCGTACTCTTCTGTTTCACATATGGGCTATGTGATTATAGGGCTTTTTGCTTTTAACGCATATGGCGTGGCCGGAAGTCTCTATCAAATGTTGAATCATGGTATCAGCACTGGTGCGCTCTTCTT
The DNA here is from genome assembly GCA_043739525.1 of Bdellovibrionales bacterium. GTDB lineage: Bacteria > Bdellovibrionota > Bdellovibrionia > Bdellovibrionales > JAMPXM01 > JAYTQQ01. The sequence goes on along the minus strand of JAYUEB010000149.1, from coordinate 1,346 downwards.
GATGGTCGGCATGATTTATGAGCGCACACATTCACGTGAAATTTCAAAATATGGCGGACTTGCCAAAGCATTGCCGATTTTCACAATCTTATTTTTTATCGTTACCCTTTCAAGTATCGCAGTCCCAATGACCAATGGTTTCGTTGGCGAGTTCTTTATTTTGATGGGCGCGTTTATCGCCAACAAGGCAATTGCGATTTTCGCGGTTATGGGTGTGGTTCTCGGCGCGGTCTATATGCTTTGGATGTTCAAGAAAGTTTTCTTTGGGCCTGAAGGTGAGCTCGTCAAAGACAAGCATCATCCGTTGCTCGACCTAAATTTGCGCGAGAAGATCGTCATGGCTCCAATGATTGTTTTGATTTTTTGGATGGGCCTGTTTCCAAATACGTTTTTGGATTTTAGCCGTTCAAGCATCGATCACTTTGTAAAAAATCGTGACAACTACTTTCTAACCGTAATTGAGAAAAAGCCTACAGTGCTGAACGCCCAATCTGGGGTCGTCGAAAAATTAACGACTAAATTATTAGAGGCAAAGAAATGAACCCAAAACTCTTACAAGATTTATTAATGATTGCGCCACTTGCGGCCTTGTTCTTAATTAGTCTTATTCCGCTGACAATTAAAGTGATCAATTCGAATCGTGAGCCCAAAGCATTCTTTACTCTGGTTTACGGATTTATCGGCCTGGCTTTCGCAATAGGTCTCACGGCAAGCATCGAGGGAACTAAAAAAGCAGCCTTCAATAACGCCATCGTTATCGACGGCCTCAGTGTTTGGGGAAGCTATTTAGTTTACGGAATAACGGCAGTGGGCTTGATGCTCGCATTCGACAACTTCGCAACTCGTGGCAAACAGTTTGCTGAATTTTTATTTTTGATGATCAGCTCAGCGTGCGGAATGATCGTCTTACTCATGTCAAATGATCTCATCGTGACCTTCATTGGAATCGAAACGATGAGTTTGTGTCTTTATATTTTAGTGGCTATGAGTAAAGAAGAAATTCTATCAAAAGAAGCAGCTTTTAAATATTTCGTCATCGGCTCTTTTGCATCAGCTATTTTACTCTACGGAATCGCCTTTATTTATGGAAGCGTCGGCAGCACCTATTTTCCTGATATTGCAGCAGCCGCACCTAAGCTGATCGGTACGAATCGCCTCTTCTTAGTTGGTTTTGCGATGCTGATTCTCGGTCTCGGATTTAAAGTTGCAATGTTTCCGCTCCATGCATGGGCGCCTGATGTTTATCAGGGTGCACCAACACCGGTAACGGCGTTTATGGCAACCGGAGTGAAGGTTGCAACCTTCGCAGCGTTCTTACGCCTCTTTAATTCAGAAGCGCTCGCAAG
>JAYUEB010000148.1:0-2300 GCA_043739525.1 Bdellovibrionales bacterium | reverse complement strand
TTTAAATGGATCATCCATGTGCTTTAAATATCGTTCGAGATTAATTCTGAGGTTTTCGTGGACGGCACTTGTCCCCGAGGCTGATTTCGAATCAGCGGCTGTTCGCAAGATATGTTGGAGCTTGCGATAGTGAAGCACATCTTCAGGTAAAGCCTTCTCAAGATCGCTTCCAGCAACACCCTGGCGTTTTACTGTAATGCTCATTGGAATTGTCTTTTTACTTTCGACGCGTAACCACTCGCGAACAAATCCCATTTTTTTGTTTTGAGCCCAGAGATTGTTTTCAACATCTGGCATGTAGGCACTGGCCTTCTTATTGAGAGTTTGTTTAGTCCAATCTTTAAGGCGATCTCTCAAAACGTAAGCGATCACACCAAAGCTCAAGACGAAGAGTCCTTTAAAGGTGACTTGAGTAGCTCCGTGTTCTTTAAAGCTTTCAAGCCCTGCAACGGCCATTGCAGCTAGCAAGGTTCCGATTGTGGCAAGAGTTTCATGAATGCGTTTCACGCTATTTTTAGTGGTGAAATCCACAAAGCTCTTTGATTGAAAAAACTTTTTAAGATGGCTGAGCTTCATCAATCGCAGTTCGCGCTCTTTTTCAGTTTCTTCAGGGTCAAAGCGAAGTCCGACACGATAGCGGTGAGCCGCTTCCTTTTCCTGAAGTTCATCCATGCAGACTTCGAGTTTGCCTCGTGCAGCCTGGTAATCGAGATTTTGTCTGACCTCAAGAGTGAGTTCAGTTGTATCTAATTCGTTGCGAACTGCTGCGAGATATTGAATGTAGACATAACTTAAAAATTCGTCGAGAAGTTTGAGAATTTGAGGACTTGAATTTGTGACGATCACTTTTCGTACTTCGCACATGATCTCACTCTTTTTGTGAAGCTGAGATTCAAGTTCGCTCAAACTCTTAAGAGTCGAATTCAAATTACTAAGTAAGGTATGACTCAAAAATACTTGGCGAGAAAGATCGTTGGCAGATTGTTTAAAGCTTTCAGTCACAAGTGCACAGAGATCGCGTGCCTCTTCGACCATGAGATCTGCGGCTTGAGCGTCCTGTTCATTGCTAATGACATCAAGAGAATGTTCGTGGCTATGCTCAATAGATTTCTGAACACGATCAAGCACTTCTTTTAATCCGCCGTCGTTATTGTCTCCGTGATAGGGGACAGATAGCTTGAGGCGCGAACGAATATCTTTTAAAAGATCAGCGCGATCTTCAAGTTTAATACCAAAATTTCGTGGAACAAAAAGATAGACGTCGAGTTCGCTTTCAAATGCGCCGCTTGCGATTTCAAAAACAGTTTTAATTTCGATATTGTGTGGGTCGTGACGAGAAACGTGAGAGTTGCAGTTTGGCTGTGCGCCTTCGGAGATGTTTTCTAGACGAAAGAAGTGACTAAGGTCGAAATTTTTATTGAACGGAAAAATCAATGTTTTCGTCTGAATGTCCTCCACTTTCCTTGTCAAGTTGAACTCGACAAGTTTTAGGATAGGGCTAAAGCACCAAAAATCAAAGAAAAAAATCAAACCGTGCGCCTAAGTAGGGGCACTTATTGATTCTTTTGTTCCAAAATCTTGTCCCAAAAAACTTCGTATTTATCAGGACCTAGACTTAACGATCTGTAATGAGATTCCGATAAGAGATCTGAACCGAAATGAGATGGAGAAAACCTTATGAATGCAAAGCTTTGGATATTAGTTTTCGGAACCGCTTTTGTGGTATTTATTTTCCATCACGCTTTGCGTGCTGAAGAAGCGCCAACTTCTGCGACAAATGTTTTTTTGGATGAAGGCGAGGCTGACTACGAGATGCCAAAGCTTGACGGCGATAAGGCTGCCGATGCGATGGATACAAAAGTTACTTCTAAGAAATCTAAGAAAAAAGATGTTAAAAATCCAAGAGTTCCGGCCAACGATGAGGATGATGATAAATCAGCAACTGGAACAAAAGGGGATGCATTTGATCAAATGCAAAATCCAGAAGCTTCGCAAGCTCCTTCTAATGAGAAAAAAGCTCCAGCTAAAGCTGTGAAGAAATCAGAAGATTTATCTCAAAAAGAATTACCAAAAAAGACGATCATTGCAAATAAGCCAGATCCAAGCACTCAAGAGGTTGTAGCTCCAGCACAAATGACCATCCAGATGAAACCAACTAAAGGCAGCACAAATCGGGTTCCAGCCTCTTCATCATTTAAGCAGGGTTTTAAAACGACAAAAGATGGTGATTGCGCGATGTACGCAGACGCCGACAAAACGAGCGCTCAAGTTCTCGTTGTTAAGGGTGCTAAAAAGCTTTG
>JAYUEB010000147.1:0-2300 GCA_043739525.1 Bdellovibrionales bacterium | reverse complement strand
AATGATCAACGACCCGCTTAAACGTTGGCTGCGTCTCATACAACTCTTTGCCCATCCCGAAGTACTGCGACCCTTGACCAGAAAATAAATACACGACTCGGGATCCAACTGAATCCCCAGCCTGACCACGAATGACACTTGCGACTTCTCCCTGTTGGTAGGATTTTAACTTTTCAGAGATTTCTTGAGGATTCTTTCCGACGACTGAAAGACGTTGAGCAAAGTGAGCGCGGCCTTGACCTGCGCTAAAACAGATATCAGCAAGATCTAAATTCGCTCCGCTTTCAAAAAGTTTCAAATACTTTCCAACCAAATCATTCAAACCCTTTTCAGTTCTTCCTGAAAGACAAAGTAAATGCTGAAGTCGCTCGATTGCCACCTTATTTGCGCGCGCTTTTCGCTGAGGCGCTTCTTCGATTACTGCATTGACATTGGTACCTGTGAAACCATAAGAACTAATACTTGCAATGCGTCTGCCCTGGGTTGGGCTCCAATCCGTTAAAGTTACCGGAATTTGTGCTGGTATTTCTTCGAGAGAAATCTTTGGATTGATATTCTTAAAATTCAAGTGCGGTGGAATTTGCTTATTTTTCAATGATAAAACAATTTTAAGAACGCCGGCAACACCCGCGGCTGCTTCAGCATGACCAATATTAGTTTTATGAGATCCGATGAGTAGCGGATTTTTCGAATCTCGACCTTCTTTCAAAACCTTTCCTAACGAATAAACTTCAATGGGATCTCCGAGTGGAGTACCTGTGCCATGCGCTTCAAAATAGCTAATTTCTGCAGGCAAAACGCTTGCGTTTTCTAAAGCCTCCTTGATCAGAGCCTCTTGCGATGGTCCATTAGGAGCAGTTAAGCTTCCGCTACGACCATCTTGATTGGCCGCAGTTCCACGAACCAAAGCCAAGATTTGATCGCCACTTTCGATTGCGTCTGAGAGTCTCTTTAAAATGACGACGCCACAACCTTCAGCGCGAACATAGCCATTTGCTCGATCATCAAAAGTATAACAGCGACCATCCGGAGAAAGCATTCCCGCGTGGCTAAATGAAATAGAAACATCCGGCGTAAGCATGACGTTGACTCCACCGGCAACACACATGTCAGTCTCACCATCCTTCAATGATTTGCAGGCTTGATGAATTGCGAGCAAAGAACTTGAACAGGCAGTATCAATAACAAAACTCGGTCCCTGAAAACCGAAGAAGTATGAAATTCGACCTGCCAATGCCGGAGCCAGAGTTCCGATACCGAATAAACCACCATGATCGTGGTGCTCATATTCATTGTGCAATCGACTATAGTCATAGTTACCGCCGCCAATGTAAACACCGGTTCTGGTACCACGTAGTTTTTCAGGATTTTCTCCCGCCATTTCGAGCGCTTCCCAAGTGGACTCAAGCAAAATTCTTTGTTGGGGGTCAATTTCTCCGGCCTCGTGACCTGACATCTCAAAAAATTCGGCATCAAAAAGATCGACGTCTTTCATAAAGCCAGCAAATCGACTCATCATTTTTCCGCTGGCGTCTGGGTCTGCGTCGAAATAGGTGTCGATATCCCATCTGTCCTTTGGTACAGTTTCAATCGCATCAACTCCGTCGCGCAGCAGTTTCCAATAGGAGGTTAAATCAGTTACTCCTCCAGGAAAGCGGCAAGATGCTCCAACAATTGCAATTGGTTCTTTATTGTTATTTAATTTCTTAGTTTTCTTTTCTTTAACCTGAGTCACTTTTTCTAATTTGATGACATCTTTCAATAGAAAATCTACCAATAGATTTATATTTGGATAATCGTATACGAGAGTCGGCGGCAGGGCCTTTCCAAAAGTTTCACCCAAATCTTTTTTTAGCTTATTTCTAAATTCAATAGACATAAGTGAGTCCACGCCAAGATCCATGAAGCCACGGCTGACTTCGCCGGCCACGGGCTCCCTACCAAGCACCGCACTTAATCGCTTTTGCAAATGTAAAACGATAATATCTCGCCGTTCAGTTTCGAGAGCACTCTGCAAATGAGTAATGAGCTCAGTTTGTTGGCCAGTTAAGACAGAGTCTTCTTTTAAATCTTGGGCCTGATTCGGCTCGATCTTTTCCAAGACTTCAACCAAGAAATTGGGGTCCTTTAAATGCAACTCTTTTACGAATCTATTCCATTTCATAGCGCGCTCCTAAAATTTCAAAACACAAAATGATTTTATATTTGTAACTGCTCAGGTTCCTACGCAAGAGTCGGCGCTTGATTGATTAGTGCTGCATGAATTGCTCCGAGAGTTGGGTGACCCTGCTTGCGGGCAG
>JAYUEB010000146.1:0-6966 GCA_043739525.1 Bdellovibrionales bacterium | reverse complement strand
AAATGCGATAATACAAGTCCGGAGAAAAGAGATTTTTTGCAGCGAGTTCTCGCAAATTTGGCTTTGTCGCTGCAATCAATCTAAAATCGACTGAGTATTCAGACTTACCGCCCACTCGACGGATTTTCTTTTCTTGTAGGACGCGAAGTAATCTATTCTGGGCATTCAGACTCAATTGATTGAGCTCATCTAGAAATACAGTTCCGCCAGCCGCAGTTTCAAAAATTCCGATCGTCGATTTTTCAGCCCCAGTGAAAGATGCCTTTTCATAGCCAAAGAATTCTGAATCGAATAGTTGCTCGTTGCCATTAAAGCCTGAACAGTTTATTGCTATAAATGGCCTTGCTGAACGCTTTGAGTTTTTATGAATCGCTTTTGCAGCAAGCTCTTTGCCCGTACCTGATTCGCCCAGAAGCAAAACAGAACAATCCGAGCTTGCAAACTTTAAGGTCGTATTCGAAACTTGTGCAATCGCATCGGACCTACCGAAGAGGCCTGTCTTCTTTGAAAGCTCGACCTTATCCTTTTGAGAAATCTCTGGCGCAACTTTGGCTTTGCCGTCTATGCTATTTTGAAATTTCTCAAATGCATTTTCAACCAGAAAAATTATCTCATGCTTTTTGATGGGCTTATAAAGGAATTGATCTACGCCAGCAGCAAGCCATGCCTTAAAGGCCTTGGGCGTTTCATCACCCGACATCATCATCACGCTGATTTTTTCATTAATTACCTTTATTTGTTTGGCGACATGGTCTCCAAATGCAAAAACATCATCAGTTTTCGTACTGAGATTATAGTCGATGAACGCTATCGCATATTTCATTGGGTAGCGTTTGATTAATTCGAGGGCCTCACGCGGGTCTTTGACTATGTCTAGCTCATAGCCAGTATCTTTGAGATATAAAGAAAAACTATTTAAGACATTTTGATCATCATCAAGAGCAAGAATTCTTAATTTCAAATCGTCCTCCTCAGAACATTCATTGTGCAGAAGAGCAAGACGCGGACCACGACGTCGTGAACACTTTGAGTAGAGATGAAGAAATAGTTTCGATTTGAGACTCAGGGGTCACACAAACAGATTCAAATAAGTGGTGAGATTTCGCCACCACGACATAAAAAGTAAAAATGCGATGATGTGGTAACTGTCTGGTTCTTATTGTGAATGAAAACAAATGTAATTTATGCAAGCCGTGGCGAGATTGTTCAATGACAAAAATTGTAAACTGACAACTGAGGTATTTCGGTTGGTTAGCCGATTTTCCCATTGGCGAAATTTCGCCATTGCTAGATTTTTTCGAATAAATTTATGATATTTTGAATGTTATAATCTATAGCTATGCAAATAAACTTTTATACATGCGGCGACTTAGTTTTTGCTTTCATCAGAATTGGTGCCGGGCGCTCAGATAGAAATATATACGAACTTTTAGAAACGCATACTGACACGTTTCATCAGTTACGATAATATAAACTTGATGAAGAACTTTTTCGACGTCGTTTCGGTTTTTGAAGCCTTAAGTATCAATTTTTAAGTGCCATTGTCTTATAACTTTTCCGGAGTCGAAATAATTGCTCTCATCTTGAAATATTCGGCTTCGTCTATTTCATTTCTGGCATATCTCTCTTTGAGAATGTCTAAGGCACTTTTAGATAGAAAAATGACGTCCAGCTTGCGATGAGCCTTATAGGTATAGTGCCAATTTAATCCCGAAAAAATAGAGAACAGCATAGTGATCAAAATAAACCAGCCCCAGCCAAGATACCAATGATTCCAGTAATAGTCTTTCATTTTCAAAACTCCTCTTATAAAGTGTCGTACAACAAACAAATATTAAAGTTCGGTCTAAGCTCTCAATGATTCGGACATCGCACTCATATTTTTATGAAAAAAAAATAAAGAACCCAAATCCAAGATATTGGCACTGGCATATTCGACAATCTTTACTTCCTTATGAAGTGTTTCTAAGTCAGGCGCTACATGGAGCTAAATACACTGACATTGATTTACTCCTTCAAGTAGAAATGCTGCAATTTGAACTCCAACCTTTTGGTAAGTGACAAATTGAAGGTGATCGATGGACGACTCCAACTAGGGTCCCTGAATCTTAAAAAATGCGAAGAATCACGAATGATGAAAATAAGTCCCAGTACTGGCAATCGCCCAGCAATCGCGCTACGCGATAAGTTTAGCTCTTTGAACAAACACAGACGGGACATTAAGGAGCATATGGGTCATTTTTATTTTTGTTACCTAAAATCTTTGATAAAATTTAGTAGTTTTACTGTCAGCTGCTTCGCAGCCCTTCTGAGACACAAAATGTAAACTTCGGTAAGGGCCCACTCATTGCAACCGACTAAAAACGCGGGATCCTCAACTAAATAAAAGAAAGAAAATTTATGAATTTTTCATTTTTGAAATTTGCATTGCTCTTAACATCCATCACACTTGCCACTTCCGTCTATGCAAAAGATAACGCAGATGAAACATCCACGTCTACAATGCGCGATTTACATCCAAACTATTTAAGTTACGACAGACTCGGAGTCGGTGTAAAATGGGGAACTCTCACTGGAGTCAGTGCAAAATATTGGGCAGATGACTATCAAGCGGTTGAAATTACCGCTGCATTCGCTGATTCAAACACTGCTATCGGCGCAGACTATTTATGGAATTTTCGCGGCGCGGTTGCGAGTTTGTCTAAATTCAGAGGCGCCGATAACTTCGTCCCATTTGTTGGAATGGGCTTACTATCAAGTTTCGGCACCAGCGCATCTAACACTCGCATCTTCAACCACGACACTGATAGCTTTGATCTCGCAGCGAGAGTTCCAATCGGAATTGAATATCTCCCCACCTCAGTACACCTTGGAATTTTCGGAGAGATTGGATTAGGTCTTGGTTTTGTTCCTAACTCTTACACTTTCGCAACTGCAGACGTCGGTGCACGCTACTATTTCTAATCTCAATCCGGAGACAATATGAATATCACTTTATTTCTCATCGTTGGATCAATTGTCGGACTTCTCGGAGCCGTCTTTCACGAAGCACGAGGTTTTCAAATTATCGCAAATTTTGGCTCAGGATTGGCCGGAGCCTTAATAGGTGGATTTATTTTCAAGGCGCATCCCCTAGAAAGCTTTGCATTTTGGGGAACTGTTGGAATGGCTGCTTTTATATCCGGTGTTTTCATTTTTATATATGGGTTTTTCTCTAAGCACAGCCGAAACCTACCCATCAAAACTCAAACCTAAAAATGACAGTTAATCAAACCAAGGATAAAATATGACACCAAAAAAAGTTGCTGTTCTCATCGGAAGCCTTCGCAAAGAATCGTTCAACAGAAAAACTGCAAAAGTTCTTATCGACGTGGCGCCTAAGTCTTTATTACTTGAGATCGTGGCGATTGATGAGCTTACGCTCTACAACCAAGATCTTGACGAAAATCCACCTGCGTTATGGACAAGCTTTCGATCTCATCTCAAAATCTTTGATGCGGTTTTGTTTGTTACGCCAGAGTACAATCGCTCCGTGCCTGGAGTTCTTAAAAATGCGATCGATATTGCATCAAGACCTTACGGTCAAAATGTATTTGATGGCAAGCCTGGCGCTGTAGTCAGTGTTTCAATTGGAGCCTCTGGAGGATTTGGATCCAATCATCACTTAAGACAGTCTCTTGTTTTTCTCAATGTACCTACGATGGCTCAACCAGAAGCGTATGTAGGCGACGCCACCAAGCTCTTTGACAAAGACGGAAAGCTCACTAGTGAATCAACGCGTGAGTTTTTAAGCAAATTTATGCTCTCATTCAACGATTGGGTCATGAAAAACCTTTCTCGGTAAAAGACCAATGGAACAAGAGAGGATTGCCAAAAAAAATGAAAAACAGATCGTACAAAGTGTCATAAGTGATATTGCGATAGACATTTCAAATCTTCGAAAGAGCTTTAATGAAAAATATTTCGTTCTTGATGGCGTTAATCTCAAAATTCTGCGCGGTGAAATTACCGTTATCATCGGATTCTCTGGAGCTGGTAAGTCCGTACTTTTGAAACTCATCTTAGGACTACTCAAACCAACATCAGGCTCCATTAAAGTTCTTAACCAAGAAATGACGGGGATGAACGAGGAGCAACTTCTCAGGCTTCGGCAACACTACGGAATGCTTTTTCAAGATTCAGCTCTTTTTGACGACCTTTCAGCCTTAGACAATGTTCAGTTTCCGCTTCGGGAACATCGTCGTGATTTGACAAAACTTCAAATGCTTGAGATAGCGCGTAGTAGGCTTTCCGATGCGGGTCTTGAAGAAATTCACTTTCAAAAATTACCTTCCGAATTGAGTGGTGGAATGCGCAAACGAGTTGGCCTTGCTCGAGCACTTGCTCTCGATCCCGAAATTTTAATCTATGATGAACCGACAACAGGCCTTGATCCAATATTAAAAGAGACCGTTGATAATCTCATTGTTCATACTGAAGGTTTAAAAAAGGGCATCACCTCGATCATTGTATCGCACGATTTATACGGAGCATTTCATATAGCTGATCATGTCGCGATGATCGACGCCGGAAAGGTTCTTCTTTATGGCACGCCCGCAGACTTTCTAAGTTCAGATATCGAGCTTGTCAAAAGATTCGTATCCAAGGGCATACATGGCGAGAAACTACAAATTAACTAATCGGTTGATTCGCTTTCGGATCTATCAATAGATATTAGCTCTTCTTTTGACGAATTTTTTTAAGAGTGAGGGCAAGTCTTGCTTCGCTGCCCACTCTTCCCGAGCGTTTTGCAGCCGCTTCTAATGTAGCCTGTGGTATTTTCTCACCTTCGGGAATTCCTAGATTTTTGTGAAGAGCACCTTTGTGCTTGGTAGCGTTCTGAATCCAATACTTTTTATCCATAAACTCCCTCTATTCGCATCCAGATGTTGTTGAAAATTCGAAGCTGAACGCTTATGAATTGTGGTTTAGTGCGCCGGTGCGGTGCCCTGATGCAATACTGCAGAATGGGATTGGCTTTTCAAACTCAGGCCAAGAGCAATCGCAGCAACACCTTGGAAAGTTAAATCAACTGCTAACATTAAACCGAGAAGCCACAATGTATTGATTGGCCAGTCGACAACAAAGACAATACCAGCCAATAAAGTCATCAGACCCGAAGCGAAAATCCATCCCCAAGCCTTTTGGCGCTTAAGTTGAATACCCGACCAAAGACGTATGGCCCCAGAAACAATCAATGAAACAGCAAGAATGAGTGTGAATGTAGCTGCTGTAAGGAGAGGGTTTTGAAAAGCAATAACGCCGGCAACTGTATAAAATAGACCACTCAGTAAAAAATAAAAAAAGCCGGACCAACTTTTAACTTGGAACGCATGCACGATTTGGACGATTCCGCCTACAGCCATCAGTGCTCCGACATAGAGTATCGTGGCTTGGGTGGCAACTGCGAGATTGCTAAATGCGAAAACACCCAGTAAAACAAGCACCATCCCGAGAGCTATAAACCAACCCCATTTTGAACTTATATTCTCACTCATCTTTCCGAAGTCGAGTGCGTTCGTTGAATTTGTCATAAATTTCATTTCCTTTTAAGGTAGGCATAATACGTTTCGTGAGGCTCTAGACGACTCAAAATAAGTTTGCAATATTCGGTCCCTTTCAAAATGTATCTTGACAGATTTGTCGCATATACTTGGGTCGCAATCGGAGGCTTTCCTCCATTGACAAGTCATTTCGTCCCAATAAAATTGGCCTTCGTTACGTCTCAAATCCAAACCCTCATGAGATTTGCCCTTCTTCAATGAGATTTCACTATTGGACTTCTTATTGCAGTTCATTTTTCCCAAGAGGTGAATATGAACATCATTGCAAAACGTTTTATTTTATCAAAGCGACCTGTAGGTATTCCTGACGAATCGACTTTTGGCATGCAGGAAGTGAAATTGCCGAACGAAACTAAAGCGAATGAACTTTGCCTTCACAGTTTGTACTTTTCAGTCGATCCATATATGAGAAGTCGAATGAATGATGCCAAGTCCTATGTGCCACCATTTGAAATGAACCAGCCGATTGAAGGAAGCGTTATTGCAAGAGTCGTCGAATCAAAAGATTCTAATTTCAAAACAGGAGATTTAGTTTTAGGGCAACTTCCCTGGGCTACTGATATGCTTGTGACGACAGACAGAGTCCGAAAAATTAATTCTACCGAAGCCCAAGCCAGTGAATATCTCGGAGTTTTAGGTATGACCGGTCTCACCGCTTATTTTGGCCTTCTTAAAATTGGCCAACCAAAAACCGGTGAAACTGTTTTGATTTCGGGAGCAGCAGGCGCTGTTGGAAATGTCGTCGGACAAATCGCAAAGATCAAAGGATGTAAAGTCGTAGGTATCGTTGGCTCAGATGAAAAAGAGCGACTTTTAAAAGATCGCTTTCAGTTTGATGAGACCGTCGACTATAAAAAACACCAAGGTCTTGAACAGCGAATTAAAAAAGCTTGTCCACAAGGCGTAGACGTTTACTACGACAATGTCGGGGGCGAGGTTTCGGATGCTGCCCTCCAGAATATGAATTCATTTGGAAGAGTGGTACTTTGTGGACAAATTGCTCTTTATAACTCGAAGGACGTGGGCTTGGGTCCAAGACTTCAACCCCTCATGCTCGTTCGCAGCTTATTAATGCAAGGATTTATAATTAGCCAATTCGAAAATCAGTTTCCAGAGGCACTCAAGGATCTAACAAACTGGGTTCGTGACGGAAAAATCAAGTCATCAGAAACGATTCTCGAGGGTTTTCACAATTTACCAAAAGCATTTATTGGACTATTCTCGGGAAAAAATATAGGTAAAATGATCGTTAAAGCCTAGACTCTTTTATAATTTAAAAAAGTCACTTCTGCGATGCTTACCCACCTTTGATTGGTAGAATTGGAGTTAGGCACCGATAGCAACACGCATTCGCTCTTTCCCG
>JAYUEB010000145.1:0-6973 GCA_043739525.1 Bdellovibrionales bacterium | reverse complement strand
GGTGCATTTATCCGATGTACGATTTCGCACACCCACTCTCAGATGCAATTGAACATGTCACTCACTCGATCTGTACATTAGAATTTCAAGATCATCGTCCATTCTACGATTGGTGTGTTGCGAATACTGCGGTACCTGCACAACCTCATCAATATGAATTTGCTCGTATGAATATGACTTTTCTTGTCATGAGTAAGCGCAAACTTTTACAACTCGTGAAGGAAAACCTCGTTTCAGGCTGGGATGATCCTCGTATGCCGACTCTTTCAGGAGTAAGACGCCGTGGGTATACACCAGAATCTTTAAGACGTTTTGCAAAACGCATTGGGGTTTCAAAATCAGAGAGTGTCATCGATTTTGAAATTTTAGAAAGCTGCGTGCGCGATCATCTTGATGAGACCGCTCACCGAGCAATGGCTGTCCTGCACCCTCTGAAAGTGGTCATTCAAAATTTGCCAGATGCTCACCGTGAGGAAGTTCAAATGGCTGCTCACCCCAAAAAACCAGAGCTAGGTAAACGTACTTCGCCTTTCACAAAAGAGATCTATATTGAAGCCGCTGATTTTATGGAAAATCCAGCTTCTGATTTCTTTCGTCTCTCTCCTGGACAACAAGTGCGCCTCAGAAATGCCTACGTCATTAAATGCAACGAAGTGATCAAAGATGCCAAAGGTAACGTGATTGAACTTCGCTGTGAGTACGACGCTGTTACGCTTCACGGAAAACCCACCAAAGAAGGCAAGAAAGTAAAGGGCATCATTCATTGGGTTTCAGCAACTGAGTGCGTAAATGCGTCCGTAAGATTGTACGGAAGATTATTCACCGTCGCAGATCCTGAAAATGTTCCTGCAGGTGGTGACTTTAGATCTTTCTTAAATCCAAATTCGCTCAAACTCATCGAAAATGCTAAAATCGAAATTGGAATGAAAGACTCTCAAGAAACTCATTTTCAATTTGAACGCGTTGGCTACTTTTGCTTGGACAAAAAAGATTCAAAATCTGGAAAACTGGTATTTAATCAAACTGTAGAACTTGCGACGGGACAATAAATGAAATCATACATCGGTCTGCTCACGGCACTTCTCTCTTTAACGGCAAACGCCAAAACTCTTATTTTAGATCCTGCAAGCGCAGTTACGGGCTCAACAGCTTGGTACACTGCCTTTGAACAAAAGGTCACTGAACTCAAGCAGCAAGGGATCTATCCTGGAGAAGGATATGCCGAATGTCGAGAGACAACTGAATTCAAAGGGGTTTACCTTTGTCTTTATCCAAGTCTTCTTGAAATGAATTTAGCATTTGGTCGCGCAAGTTTTTATGTTGAAGGTGATGATGGTTATCCGGTTGGACAAATCGTTCCCCTCGATAATCCAACACTCGTTATCGATAATGAAAAAATTTTGGGTCATGATCTCAAGGCTCCAAATCTGCTGAGTTATATTCAGGCCGCTCATCAGGCTTGTGACCAAAGCAAAAATGATCCTAAAATCTGTTTGAGCGCTCCCGAAGCCGATTTGGTTAATAACTTTTTATTTCCACAGGCTTCAAAGAACCCAGATTTTATCGTGATCGCGGCGCCCACTCAACCAAGCAAAGAATGGCAAGCGACGATTACTCACGAACTTTCACATGCTCAGTATTTTCGTGAGCCTCAATTTCAACAAGTTGTTCACGATTTCTGGACGAATCAAGTGACAGACAAAGACCGCGCCGGAATTCTTGATGTACTAGCAAAAGGCTTTGATACAAATGATAAGGTTTTGATGGAAAATGAATTTCAAGCTTTTATCCTTGAGTCGGGTGCTTATACTTCTGATCTCAAGGAATTTGCGCCAATTTACCGCGATCGATTGATTGCGGCTTTGAAAGCTGCTGGCGTCACTCCGATTTTTTCGAAATAATCGGAGTTCAGGGGCAGGCAAACTGATATCTGATAACCGCGACTGCAACCGGCAAACCGCAAACTGCCGGCCGCTGCCCGCAGACTAAGGCTTAGTAGCTTCAATCGTCTCAAGCTTGGGTGGATTTTCCACAAATGGTGTAATCCCAATCTCGTTATAAATTTCGTTCGGGTACATGAGATTTCCACGACTTACAACCAAAGCCACTTTGCGAATATCACCAATATTTTTTGTCGGATCTCCATCAAAAAGCACGAGATCCGCAAGCTTACCAGGAGCAATGAGTCCTCGATCATTTGAAGTGCGAGTGTACTTTGCGCCGTTCTGAGTTGCAACTTGAAGAGCTTGCGAAGGTGTCAAACCCGCCTGGACATAGAGTTCAAGTTCACTTTGCAGAGTAAATCCCGCCAAGCTATCGGTACCAGCAACAAGTGGGATATTGTTTTTGTACATGCGCCCAACAAACTCGATCATTTTTGCATAAGATTTTTCATAACGTTTCAAGGTGGCATCGTCTGGAATTTTCATAGTGCCTTGATAAAACCCACGCTTGATATCTGGAGGCATGTGCTCAGCAATAGCTGCATAAGCAGCGGCGAGATCCCCGTCTTTTTGTTTGATGAAATCAAATGTCGCCAGAGTCGAATCGATTGATGTATTATGTTTCTTCAAAAGCTGAATAAAATCTTTTACAGCTGCGGAATCAAAATCAAGATCCGCAACTTTTTCAGCTGGCAAATAAAAGCGATCCAAAGTTCGAGTATCGGTTTGTGGAGTCACCAAAAAATTAAGTAAGACTTGATTAATGTGTTGAATCTCATCAAAACCTTGATCGACAACATCTTGAGCTCGCATAAATGCAGGCACGTGACCCGATACGCGCATTCCGCGACTGTGAGCATATGCGACCGTGTCTCGTACGAGATCCTTCGGAAACGAATTATAAACTTTAAGCTGAGGGTAACCATGCTCCGAATACCAATCAACCGCATGCTTAGCCCCGTCTAAATCTTTAATCACAAAACCAATCACCGCCGAAAACTGACTGTCACCTTCTAAAAAGCCTGCAGGTACAATTTGCGGAGCAAGCAAATCACCATCAGCAATTTCATTGATCATGCTCTGGAGCTGTAGATTGTTATTTCCCATGTCTCGAATCGTTGTGATTCCAGCTGCCGTGTGAAGCAAGCCTTCCCAGCGATTGATGTGGGCATGCATATCATAGAGGCCAGGAGTCATGACTCTGCCTTTTGCATCAATCTTTTTGCCAGCAGCCGCTATCGGAAAACCTGTAGGTTTAATTGCCGTCACTTTGCCGCGTTCAACAAAAACATCAACTGGTTTTGAAAGCTCTGCTGTACCGCTGTCAAAAACTCGCGTATTCGTAATAACGACAAGTTCTTTCATCGGATGCTGCAATCGTTTCGCTAAGTCCGCAAGCAAATGATTTTCAGCAAGCTTCTGACGAGCTTCCATCGCGCCCAAATTATCCTGCCAACCCTCTTCAACGAGCCACATCTGACTGGGATCAATATATCCAAAAAGTCGAGGTTTCTTGCCTTCAGTTGCCCAATATAAACTTGGAGAAAGTCCCAAACCTGTTTGCGCTAAGAGCTGAACTTTTTGAGTCTTGCCATTTGCCTTAACTGTCAATTCATCTAATTTTTTCTGCGTGAGAAATCCAGATGGAAGAAGCGGCAAACGATTATTTTTAGTTTGTGCAAGCGCTTGAATCATCAAAGACGGAATTTCATAACTATAGCTAAGCGGAACATAAAAGGCTTGCTCACCTAGAGTCTTCTGACCTTTTTCAGAAGTTGAGCGCCATTCTGCTTTTTTTCCATCAAGACTAAAGTGTTCGTCAACGATTGCTCCGTAAGTCGATGTCCCCTTAACAGAATATGAAGTCAGAAAACCATCTTTTCCGACAGTGATTTCTTCGTCGTAGTCAGGGCCTCGGCCATTATCTTTGAAGGTGTAGTGAACTTTGGTCAGACCCTTCCCTAGTTGTTCGACGATTTGCTCGCCGGCTTTACGTCTGCCTTCTACGAAGATCGTATAGCGAAGAGTTTCGGTCGCTGCAAAAGACTGAGAAGTCGCAATGAGGAGTGGGAGAATGACAAATATTTTTTTCATAGTAAATAGTCGTAGCACTTGCCATTTCGTTGCATCAAGGTCTTTTACCAATAAGATCTTGATACCGTGAGTTGCGAAATGTTACGAGGTACTTTTATGGACCGCTGATATGGCCAGTTGTTCCTGAATTCCATGGATTTGGATAAGTAACATTTTGATGCTGATGGCTGCCGCTTGTATGACAGTAAAGACAAGTGTCGGTCGCCAAAATTCCACCCGGAACTTTGTTGGCATTGTGAGTTTGGGGTTCAGTTTGAAACGACGTGAGACCTGCGGTCGCGACCACTTGTTGTGTCCGTAAGTGGCAATACATACAATATGGTTGTCCAGAGCTTTGCGCAGGCGCATGACTATGATCCCAAGCAATCACATTGGCTCCGATTACGGTTCCGTGGCACTGGGCACAGGTAACGCCTGTTGCAGGGGTTGGATGAGGAAGAGTAAGGTTTGCCCAACCTGTGCCCGTCGGCGCTGGCAGAGTGATAGTCGGAGGAATGCTGCCACCAACTGCACCCAGCCAATTTGGCGGAGATGAGGTTGATCCTATAGTGCCAGTTCCTGCAGGATCTGTATGGCACGTGCCACAAGCAGTATGAGCTGAAGTATGGTCTTCACCATTTGCCAGGCCTGCAGGTTTTAAATTCGCATGACAAGTTTCACAGGCAGTTGATGGACCCGAGATCGTAACTTTGGCGTGAAAGAGAGCTGACTTCCATTTTGGTCCTGTTGGACCAATATTGGTATTACAGACGTTGCAATCTTTACCTGTCGCACTCGGCGCAGTGTGATCAATTTGGTCATAGAGAGTCGAATTTCCCGCCGGATAGGTCGAGAGAGTAGTTGAGCTCACGATCGTCGCAGGCAATTCATTGTTTGTTCCAAGAGTTGAACCTCCGCCGTTGGTAAGTCCGTGGCATTCTTGGCAAGAATTAATGACTGTGCCAGCTTTTGACATATTGGAGTTTGTACCCGCATGGAATAAATTGGATTTCGCAAATGCCGTTGGTGTGACTCCAGTGGCCAAATCGGTCGTGTGACAAAGATAGCAATCGGCTCCAACAGTTGTAGAAGAGTGGTTCATATGTTGCGCGTCTGTTGAACTGACAGTCGGGTTTGCAATGGCACTCTTCGTATGACAGTCGACACACGAAGTGATTGAAGATGGTGCAATATTTTTATGAAATTGGGCTCCACTAAAGTTGGTTGAAACTTTACCATTTGATGAAATCAAAGTTTTGATTTGTGCGTTTGTTAAATTGTGACAAGCATTGCAATCGCCAGGAGCAAAACTAGATGAGTGTTTAAATCCGACTGTCTGTGGAGTTCGAGCGGCAAATGCAAAAGCCCCCGCAGGTTCAGTCACATAATGACAAGTCGTACAAGTGGACGCAGAGGCCGTCCCAATCTGGCCGTGAAAATTTGCGCCGGTAAAGCTTGTGCCTGCAGTTGTTTTTGTGTGGCAAACGACACAATCATTCGAAAGCACTGCACCGCTACTTAAGGTCGCCGCGTGATCCATTGGTGTAAGAGATGGTCCAACAATATGAGGAGGTGTCGTGTTCACGTGACATTCCGTGCATGCGCTTAGATTAGCTGCCGCTTGAGGACCTGCCGGAGAAGCCGATGCATGAAACGATGAGCCCGCATACTTCGTTGGCAGATTGAAGTGGCAAGTCGCGCATTTTGTTGAATCGAGTCCGCCCGGATCACTGACAGTTGAATTAACCCAGAGTGAGGCCGGAACTTGAATCGACCCATGTAACATTTGATCCGCAAGTGCTTCAGTAGTCGAGGTCGTTGAAGCAACCTGAAAAGTCGCCTGGTTCGAATAATTCAATTGGACCGCATTCACACTCGTCAAAGCTTTAGATGGATCAGGTCCCATCAGACCAGTTATGCTGTAGCCCTTTCCACCTCGCCAATCGGTGTCGCCATAGGTTCCAGGGTTCGCAGTTTGAAAGTTGGCATAAACTGCGCGCGTGATTGTAGCCTGATGGCAAGAGATACAATCGCCTTGACCATCTGTAGCGTGATTGAAACTCGAGCTGAGTCCATTTGCAGCTGTAGGGTTAATAACTGCAGTAGGTCTTTGTGATGAATGACAGTCTTGACAGGTCGTCAAAGTACCCGCGGCTTTCGCAGCAACGTGATTGAAATTTCCGCCTGACCAATTGCTAATTAAATTAAACATCGTCGGAGCGTGACAACTACTGCAGTCACGTGTCCCGCCATGATATCCACTCGCGTTTTGAGCTGATGATGTATCAAATGGAGTGACTCTGGCCAAACAATATCTGACTGCGCTTGCTCAAGCACAACCTAGTGGCGAATTTGCTCGTAGTTTATTGCTAAAAGCCAAAGCTCAAAAAACCCCCGAACTTTTTGCTCATTATATGCAGACTCTCGATCTCGAAGTTTTTCACAATCATCTTCATATATTTTTGTGGGCCGCATTTTTATATTTTCTCTGTGGAGTTTGTTTCTTAACAAAACCTATTCGAGAAAAATTATCTCCTCCCCTCGCTTGGGGCCTTTACGCACTACCCTTACTTTTTCATATCGCAGGATTTGCAACGAGAGTTTACATTACTGGATTTGCATCAGTGACGAATATGTACGGTACGATGCTGTGGGTTGCACTTGGGGTCGCACTGTTTAGTTCGATTTTGCTCGCTCTCTACAAAAATTATATTTTAGTCGGTTACCTGCTTTTAGGAAGTGCTTTGGTTTTGATTTTAATCGAGGGCTTTCCACTTGTTCTCAGTCCCGATATGGATCCTATTGTCGCCGTCTTGCGAAGCAATTACTGGCTCACCATTCATGTTCTCACGATCACGATTTCATATGCAGCATTCACTATTTGTATGCTCATCGGAAATTTTGCACTTGTCAAAACCATTACCGGAAAAGCCACTCCAGAATTTCTAAAGACTTCA
>JAYUEB010000144.1:0-2312 GCA_043739525.1 Bdellovibrionales bacterium | reverse complement strand
ATGAAGATTCTTAAAAATCCGACTGAAGCCTTGGCCGCTAAGGTCCTTGCTATTCGCCAAGCTAAGAAGTCAGTCGACATTGCCGTTTACCAATTATTTAAAGATGAAACTGGGTATCTTTTTTTAAATGAGATTCATGCAGCAGCTGCCCGTGGCGTAAAAATACGTTTACTTGTCGACGCCATTGGTTCTTTTAGTTTCAGTCATCAAGAGCTTGAACATCTTCTTAAGTCGTTTCCCGATAACAAGCCTGAAGTCAAATTGGCTAATCTGAGTTTTCATCCTCGCCCAGCATTTCGACGTTTTATGAGTCTACTGCGTGGAGAAACAAGTTTCAAAAGCTGGTTGTTTTCAATTAACAATCACGCCCACGAAAAAATTCTTCTCGTAGATTCAGGAACGCCAGATGCTCTTGCCATCTTTGGTAGTGCCAACATGACCAACGATTCAAGTGGACTCGGTGTTCGAGACGACGAACCTACAAGAGAAGTCGAAGCACTTATCCGTCCAATCGAAGGCACGGCTGGAATACCAGTTGATCTTGAGATGACCAATTATTTTGAAAGTCTTTATGAATACATTGGTAACCACCGTATTTGGGATCGTAGTTTGAATCTCTTAGATCCTTCTGGCAAACGTATGCAGAGCAAGTTTGCGAATGCAGAAGCCCATGCCAACGAAGTCATTAACCTTGAATTTCAATTGGGCCAAATGATTCAAGATAACTTCTTATCAAGTGATCTTGAGCCAAGTGATTTTGAGCTGGTTAACGAACTTCAAAATTTAGATCGAAGACTTGCGAGATATAATGAGAAGAACGTGCTTCACAGTCTTCTTAAAAGAATGGCGACCGCTAAAAAGCGTGTTGTGATCGTCTCGCCTTATTTCTTAGCGCGCAAAAAAGATATTCGCAAACTTGAGAAACTCTTACTTCAAAATCCGGAACTTGAGTTTCATCTCTACATCAATAGCTTTACCAATATCGATCATAGAGCCGTCAGTGCTATTTTTGAGCAAGAAGTTGGACCAAGACTTGCTGAAATTAAAAAGAACCCTCTCATCGGAGATCGTTTAACGGTGCGAGCTTATTTTGGTGACCCAAATGCAAAATTAAAACCTAAGTACTTTCACATGAAAGCTTTCATCATAGACGATGAGTTTTGGATTGGTTCACACAATTTGGATTACCGTTCCGTGATTGGAAATTCTGAAATTGGTGCTTGGATGAATTCACCTCAAGGTCTCAAAGGGGTCGAGGCCAAAATTGCCGAGATCGACAGATTTGCAATCGAGTGGGGAAGTCCACAATGGGAAGCCCTCATCGAAAAGAATCCAGGCTTTGTGAACTTTCAGTTTTTCTTCAATACCATCTGTAAGGTTTTAAAAATTCAATTCTTACTGTGAGAGTGAGCAAGTATGGCTTGCTCAACCTCGAAAGCTCGGCACTTAACCGCCAAGTTCTTAGGTGCAGGCAAACTCACATCATAACGTGGATGTTCAAAATCAAAGACATCCATCAAATCATCAGCGTTAGCATCTCTAGCCGTTAAAGCCGGTAAATTGTACTTCGTCTCAATAAATTTCAAAATCGAAGTATGGTCATGAGTAACATGTGACACGAAATGAGGTTTCGCAAAAGGTGAAATCGCGACGAATGGAACTCGAAATCCATATCGATCAAACTCTGCTTTTACATGATCCTTTTTCCCGAGAATCGGCTCAATGTTATCAGGTTTACATGCTTCAGGTGGAGATACATGATCAAAAAAACCTCCGCCTTCATCATACGCCAAGAAAAGAGCTGAGTTTTTCCAGTAGGGACTTTGCACCAGTTCAGCAACTCGAGCCGCAACAAAAAGCTGACCCGTCTGAACATTTCCAGATGGATGTTCATCTTGTCCATCCATATCGGAATCAATAAATACCACTTGTGGAAGATGGCCGTTATTCAAATCCTTCTTAAAATCCGCAACGGGTACGACATGATCAAGATTCAACAAGAAGAAATCCGTAAACAAATACATATAGCCGATACCATTTCGATAGTATTTCCAGCTGATGCCATAATCATTGAGAGTTTGAAAAATAGTTTTTTGACGATATCCAAAATTGCGAACTGGAATGACATTTCGGACCTGACCGAAAGACGTCGCAGTCATTAAAAAAAATCGATTTGGAAAAGTCATAGTCATCGCTGAAGAAAAATAACGATCCGAAATCGCAAAGCGATCAGCCAATGCATAATAATAATTCAAATCAGTTTCGTCGTAATAGCCAATCGAGTCTTCTCCTGAATTGATAACAAACCGATC
>JAYUEB010000143.1:0-2319 GCA_043739525.1 Bdellovibrionales bacterium | reverse complement strand
GCTTTGAAGAAGTTGATCCGAACGAGTTTTATTTTCTGGACGATAAGGTCGACCTCACTGCGTTCGACAGCAAGGGATGGGGCAGTCAGATTCTATATTATCTCAAGCCTGATCGTTCGACTTCTGAGATTTCAAAAGCTGTCAAAGGACTGCGAAAACTCAAAGGGCCGTTCCAAGTCTGGACTCGATCAGATTACGGTCACTTTTATTATGAGGGATCGAATCGAACTGGCGATTTTCTGATTGAAGCTTTGCCGCCAGTTTTGATTGCACCAAATAAGCAAATGGCAAAAAAGGAAAATGGCGAACATGGTTGGGATCCACGCCGCACTCCCAACATGAATGGCTTCTTTGCGGCGTCCGGGCCAAGCTTTAAAAAAGGAATTGTTCTGCCGTCAGTCAAAAATTTGGACATCTATCCGCTCGTCTCACACGTACTGGGATTTAAGAAAACCCCTATCACGCCTGGGAATATTCGGTCGTTTCAACCTGCTCTAATGGGGATGCCCTAAGATTCGTGCCGTACAATGACGCTGGTCATGGACTGAGCTCTTAACTTTGGAGTCTTTCAGATAGCTTTAAAATGGGTCTCGTAGCCTCATGCCCGGACCAACGCAGTCATGCATCACATTGAATTTATTGCATATAATTACCTTATATCCATAAGGCGTACTGTAAAGTTGCCTTTACACTCAATTTGTCCTATAATTTAGTTATGAACTCACGAGAATTTTTCAAGAAATTAGATCAGCAGAACAAGAGTCAGCTTGAAAGAAAAAGCGGATTGAGCCGCCAAGCCGTGGTGGATGCTGTTAGAAGTAAGAATCTAAAGCTTAAAAACCTGGAGCGTCTCGCTCAACACATGGATCTCAAACTTGTTTTTGAACCCTCATCGTCCGAATCCAATGTTCTCTCTAGTTTGGAAAAATTCGGAGCGCCGGTAACCTCTGGAACAGAAGGGAATCTCCCACTTGAACTTGCACTCGCCTACGCATTAAAACTTTCCCACAAAGATGGATTGTACGAATCACTCCTCCCCTTCGTTCTTGCTACAAATGCAAACGATTTAGATCTTGAGTATTTGACCGCCTCGGCAGTTTTGCAAAAAGAAGCTGGTACTTTAGGATACTTCGTCTCAATGGCGAATGCGTTTTTACCAAATCAAAATCTAAAGACTCTAAAATCATATCTTGAACCATTTAAGCTCAAAGTTGAACAAACTCTTCTCATGAACGAAAAAGTGAACTTTCCTGAAATGTTTCGAAAGAACAAGTTTGCGCTTGAATGGAAGCTTCTGGTTCGTGGTAAATTTGAAGATCATCTTGCTAGGTGGAACAAATGGCTCAACTTTCAAAAATAGAACTCGAAAGCTTATTTTCAAAGATCGACGAAAAGCTCAAGCGATCTGTGGATCTTTTTGTCATCGGAGGAGCTTCGGCTATCCTAGGGTACAATGTCACAAAGCAAACCAATGACGTCGATCTCGATGGAAAGGTCGACAAGGAAGTCCACGAGCTTTTTGCTGAAGTTGCAACTGCTCAAGGCCTCAATATTCACCTCTCAGAGGTCGGCGTATTTGCTCCGCCGGATGGCTACCGTGCCCGGATGATCCGACATGATTTCAAAAATAAGAAATTAAGAGTTTGGACCCTCGATCAGTACGATTTAGCCATCAGCAAAATCGACCGTGGTCTAGAAAAAGATTATAGCGACATCCTCAGAGTCCACAAAAATTCGCCCTACAAATGCGACAGGCTTATTGATTTATTCCTAAACGAATACCTCAAGGTCTCAGTAATGGGAAATCCACGCGAGAAGATGATGAACCTCCTTGATCTCATCGAAAAACTATTCGGATCTGCCAAGATGGAGAAATCAAAAGCTCTCATCGGTTTCGAATAAACCCGAACTCTGATTAAATATTTACATATTTATCTCTGGCGGCACTGTGGAGGCACAGAGGGGTCAAAACACAGTAACACAGGGTCTTCGGTGCACTTGAAGTAAATGCCTTATCTATTTGTTAATCTTAATTTACTTACTAAAAACACAGACATTCAAAAACCTGCCCAGTGAGCTTAAAATCCTGGGCTTCGGTTAAACGGGCGTGCCAGTTCACAAAAATCGCATGACGCGATTTTTGAGGCGAGCACCAGCGAGTCGCGAGAGCGACGAGGCCAATGAAATGGACCCGACCGTATTTTTCAGCAGAAGCCCACGCTAGCCCGGATATTTCATCAGAGTCGCGTCATCTAGATTTTTTTGATGAAAATTTTTTAGCCTAAAAAATTCGAATATTTTTTGAGAAAAAATTGAAGT
>JAYUEB010000142.1:0-7008 GCA_043739525.1 Bdellovibrionales bacterium | reverse complement strand
ACTGATCTGCTTCGCAAGCGGTTCCCTTTTTGCATCATCACCAAGTGGAGGCATTTATGAAAGAAGATGATAGAGGTTTGATTGTTTTTACATTTGCAGTTTTAACTCTGGTGAGCGCTGCTGTGCTTTTTGCTTCCATCTTATTTGGCGGAGATAGCGCACTTGCAATTTTAGTTTGCGCCCTTATTGGGGGCGCTATTTATTTCTTTCCACAATATCGCTTCAGAAAACACGCGAGAGTACGCCAGTCTCATCGCAGTCAATCTCGCGGTGGGAATAAAATAAATTTTGACGTACGCTTTTGATATTCTTTAAAGCCTGGGCGGTTTTTCATTTGCTCCTCAAGCATGGTAACCCCAGAAACTTTTAAGATTAAAAACGTAATCAGCAGTGGTGACACCAATGACAACCAAACTTGTGGCAATTCAATTGTCATAAAAAATACTCCCCACCACTGCACGACTTCTCCGAAGTAGTTTGGATGTCTCGACCAGCTCCATAAGCCTTGATCCATAATTTTGCCTTTGAGCGAAGGATCTTTTGTGAAGCTCGCAAGTTGAGCATCCGCAATTGATTCAATCAAAAATCCAAAAACCCAAATTGCGATTCCACTGTAACTTAGGAAACTCATTTCGACAGCTGGAGAGCAGATGATGATAAATACAGAAAGATCGATCAGGAGCATCAGCAAACCCTGAAGTATAAATACATGGGTATAGGATTTTATTTTCCATTGATCGCCCCAGCCGTTTCGCATTTTCACATATCTTGCGTCTTCTTCAGTCTTACGTAAATTTCTAAGTCCGATATGAAGAAAGAGTCGCAGCGACCAAATACCCACCATCATCAGAGCGAAAATGATACGAATGTTGAGCACAAAATTTTGATCGGTCAAAAATTTAAAAATTAAAAGCACTAGGCCGGAGATCAGAAAGCCCGGTCCCCAGACGACATCCGCAATATCATTTCTCTTCAAGCGAATCGCAAAAAAACTGGCAATATTCATCAAAACAAAGACCGCCAATGCTGCCGCTAAAAAATCATTTAAGTTCATGTGATCAAACCGCCGTCCACACTGAGAACGATACCATTAATATAACCAGAGTCGGCGCTCGCAAGAAACAGACACGCATTTGCAATGTCGACAGTTTGACCAAGTCTTTTCAAAGGAACTTTCTCTGCCATTGCAGTGACGGCATCTGGAGGCATTTGTCTCGTCATTTGAGTTTCGATAAAACCTGGCGCTATCGCATTCACGGTAAATCCTGATTTAGCAAACTCACGAGCCCAAGTTTTTGTGAGGCCTATGACTCCGGCCTTACTTGCGACGTAATTCGTTTGACCAAAGTTGCCGTAGAGAGCAACGACGCTCGAAATATTAATAACACGCTTGTTTGCGCTCTTTGAATTAAACTTCTCAAATAAAGATTTTGTGACGTTAAAGACGCCAGTTAGATTTGTGCTGATAACCTGATCCCACTCTTCACTCGTCATTTTTTTAAATGACTTATCACGAGTAATGCCGGCATTATTCACAAGAACATCAACTTCACCTGAAATTTTTGAACAGGCTTTTTCGCACGAAGAAAGATCACCGACGTTCACCTCTGTGAAGTGAACCTTGTTACCATACTCTTTAAGAAGACCTTGCGCTGATTCCATCGCCTGAGCTGAGTAGTCCCAGATATTGACTGTCGCCCCGACTTTAAGAAATTGAGTTGCGACCTCAAAACCGATCCCTCCGGCACCTCCAGTGACGACCACATTTTGTCCGTTAAAATCGTATTTCGTTTTCATAAGTGACCTCAGGTTATAGGTTTGCAGATATTCTATGAAAGAATATCCCCTGAGACTACAAAAATTTTGTTTTGACTAAAGAACCGCTAAAAATTGAAGTCCCGCACGAGATGGCCCACCCGTCCAAACCACGTAGGATTCGATCTGTCTGAGCTGATCGGTGTGCTGTGATTGATAGGCAATGCGAATTCTCATTTTATTATGAAGAATCGAACTGTCATATTGGATTTGAGCACCCGTCTGGCTATAATCAATAAAATGAGCATCGACTTCGCGATTATCGAAATAAATTTTTAGCTCGCGAGAACGTTTATATCTTAAAAAATTTCGAGCTTTTGCATTTTGAAAACGAAATCTTAAAAGGTAGTTTTTAAGATCGCGTTCTTCGGCATCGAGCTCGAAGGCAAAAGTATTCGAGATGCGATTGATCTCGATTCGCTCTTCGCGATTGAGTTCATCACAAATAATGAGGATCGGAATATCTTTAACAAGATTTCTGAGCTTCTGAAAAGACGAGATTTTTTGAATCAAAAATTTATTGAGACTTAAGACCACCAAATCGGGTTTTTTTGCTTGAAAATAATCAATTGCCTGTGAAGTTTGAAAGATGTTCGAAACATCAAAGCTCTCCTCAAGTCCTCTTAAAATAAAATAGGACTTATCCGTTATGAGAAGTTTAGGATCTTCAAAGTTGGGTTCTCGTAGGACTAAAATATTCTGCTTCATAAAGCTAATTTAGAAGCAAAATACGTTCACAATAGGCTCTGGTATGGCTGAGGCTTAGTGTCTAAGACTTTGACAGTGAGTGTATGAAGTACTTAATCGCCGGGACTGGAGGATTCAGGAAACAGTCTTCAGGCAGCCGTCCCCTGCTAGCAGTTTTTCAGCCTCAGTATCAGTGGCCAGGGCCAGCCAACCTGATACCTGATAACCGAAACTGAAACAGCCAAACTGATGACGGCCGACAGCTGCCAGCAAACTGAATTAATCCAGGATAAAATGATTCCCCTTAAGGAATGTGGCAGTCAAGATAGCACTGCGAATTACAATTCACAGATTGATAAGGAGCATTGTAAGGCAAAAAGAACGGAAAACACTGTGAATTACAATTACCATTCGGAGCTGCTTGTCCACCCCTTAAGGAACAGTCGTTAATCCCATTATTCAGCGCAACACGATTTGCAAGATTCGTCAGATCCATCGTGCAAAATGTGTAATTCGCACCACTGCAAAAGCCAAATTGAGTTGAGCTTTCATACAGACTTATCGTCTGGGGAGGTGGAGGAGTTTGCGCTGAAAGTGGAAGATAAGAAAGAACCAAAATGAAACTTAAAAGTATTTTGTTTTTCATAAGTCCATGCTCCTACCAAAATAATGACGAGTCAAACTGACTTACGTCATATCTCTGCAAAACATATCAAAAATGACTTTTCGACGAAATGCAAAAATCTTCTTAACATCTGCCTTAACAAAAAAGCCTGCGACAAGCCAACCCAGAAAGCCCGCTGGGAGCTTGAAGACGACATGGTCGCGCATTAAGGTTCCATCCGCAAGATCAATAAATTCATGAGTATGCCGCCAAATATTATAAGGCCCCTTTAACTGGATATCGACAAAGCGTGAATTTGGATTCCATTCATCGATGAGTGTTCTCCAGCCAACCGGAATTCCGCGAATTTGAAGCTTATAATCGATAAGTGTACCCTTATGGATTTCGGGAGTACTCATTTTTTGAATATGAAACTGCAGCATATCGGGAGTCAGCGACTCGAGATTTTTTGCCTGCGAGAAAAATTCAAAAATTTTATCTTTTTTCATAGGTACAAACTGTTCGGCCTCAAATACTTCCGAACTTGATTTAAGTGATTTCAGTAAATCCCCTAAAGCTTTATCGATTTTGTCGAATTGAAACTGAAACCCTAATTTCAAAATTTTCGCACTCGAAACATTTTGTGAGGCCAGGACAACTTGGGACATTTCTCCCATTATGAGTTTCATCGCAACGGCCGGGATATTAAATCCAAGAGGTCGATGAAGTTCTTTTGCAAGAAGCTTTGAAAACTGAAGATTCGAAACTGGATGAGGCGCAACAGCATTGAAAGTGCCATTCAAATTTTTATCAATAACAAAGCAAAACATCTTAACCAAATCATCCAAATGAATCCAGCTCATCGTTTGCTGGCCATTTGCAATGGCACCGCCTAGACCTGCGCGAAACGGAAACAAAAGCTTTTCAAGAGCTCCGCCCGAGCGAGAAAGCACGACGCCAATTCTTAAATGGGCAATCTGTGTTTGCTGACCAAATTTTACTTGAGCCTTCGAGACCTCATCTTCCCAGTCTTTGCATACTTGGGATAAAAAATCTTTACCAGGAGAAGATTGCTCACTCAGCAGTTCACTCCCGCGATCACCGTAAAATCCAATGGCGCTTGCACTGACGATTAATTTGGGAGGGACATCAAGAGACTGAATCAGGTGATGAGTCCCCTGAACTCGAGACTGAGAGATGAGTTTTTTTTGTTGCTCAGTCCAACGACCACCCGCAACTGACTCCCCCATCAAATTCACCACGACATCAAATCGAGAATTTGTCTTGAAAGTCCCCTGACCTAAGTCGCACTCAATCACGTCGCAAGGAAAAGGCAGCTCATGCTTTGCACGCTTCTCGTCTCGAGAAATGATCGTGAGTTCATGACCTTGCTGAACTAAAGAAAGACCCAATTTACGACCCACCATTCCGGTGGCACCCGTCATCAATATTTTCATAAGCTTTAAGCTATGCTCTTTTCCGAGTCGACACAACAAACAAGCTTTGAATCTTTGGTTTTTTTAGGACATTTTAGACTTATATGAAAGCAGCTATATTAGCCGTCGGCACCGAACTGACAGTCGGCCAAATTCTCAATCGCAATGCCAGCTGGATTTCAGAAAAACTGAAATCAGCTGGCATCCTCACTGAACTTCATCTCACTGTCCCCGATGATCGCAAGCTCATCCATGAGTCGATTCAATTCTGCGTCGAGCGCGCCGATCTTATTTTTATCACCGGCGGACTTGGCCCCACTTCAGATGACTTTACCAGAGAAGTTGTCGCTGATTGGGCTCAGCTTCCACTCGAATATGATTCTGAATCTTGGAAGCACATCAATGAACGCCTCAGTGCTCGTGGCTACCTAGTCGGAGAAATTCAACGCGGGCAATGCTACTTTCCAAAAGGATCTCGAATTCTTAAAAATACTCAAGGCACTGCCAATGCATTTTGCCTCAAGCAAAGTTCAAAAACATTTTATGTGTTACCAGGTCCCCCTCGCGAAATCATGAGCGTCTGGAATGATTTTATAGCTTCGGATATTCAAAGCTTTGCAAAGGGGGTAGACCGTCATCAAACTTTTTCTTGGGATACGATGGGTTTTGGCGAAAGCCAAATTGCAGAGAGAGTTGAAAAGATTGCGGCTGGCTCAGGCTTCGAAATTGGATACCGCGTGCATCTCCCCTACGTCGAAGTTAAATTTTCATTCTTTGAATCTGAGCGCATTAAGGCATTGAGCTTCGTAGAAAGAATTGACTCCGATCTTGCCGACTGCACCATTACCAAAAACGGTGAAGATATTTTGCAAACTTTAGTTTCAGATCTTTCGACTTTCGATGACGTCCGCATTTCTGACTCTGCTACTTCAGGAATTTTATGGCAAAGACTCTTGCCTGAATGCAGAAGCTTGAAGTCTCTGTCGATGAGTAGCCACTTAATTGCAGAAACACCTCGCGCAGGAAGTGTCTATTTGTCGATTGAAAAAGAATCTGAAAGCCATGTAAGAGTAAAAATCAAAACTTTGGATAAAGAAAAATCTGCAGAATTTTCTTCACAATTGAACTCAACAATGAGCGAAAGAAGACTCCAAATATTTACAGAACGCGCGTTGATATTCTGGAGCCAAGAACTTAGAAGTAAAAAATAATTCCACCACGAAGTGGTGAATCGCCGAAAGTACGAAATCGGACTCCGCTGGACATAGAGGAAATGCCGACCCCCGCCTCAAAAGTAAATCCGAGACTGTCTAATCCATGTAGGAAAAATTCTCCACCAACAAAACCGTTGAGCTCAAAACCTGAATCGGTGGTCGATGCGTTTGTTTGATTGCTTAAAAGCCCACCGCCCGCACCCATGTAAAAGTTCATGCTCTCCTCGGTGAAGATAATGCGATAAACTTTTGCCATGAATCCAAATTTAGAAAGATTTTGCTCGGTATCAACCCCGAGAGCTGCGGAAAAACCAATATCAGCCGACGGATAGTATTGAGCCGCAACACTTGGAATATTATTTACGAACTGGTTTTTATAACCAACACCCAAACGATTGGTCATATCTTTCGCAAAAGAATGATGAGCTAAAAACAGAATCGATAGGCAAATGGCAGCTCGAACAAAAATTCCGATCATGGCTTGAGGGGTTTGCAAGTATTGGCTCCTTCAAAGATTTTTCAAAACTCAATTTGAGCCCAAATGTCTGAGTAAGAGCAATATAAATCTTGATTTTTGCAGCTAGTTAAGAATTGCCCCATGGAATTGAGCCCAACGGATAAGCATTTATCTCTTTTACTTCAATCTGAAAGAGTGTGAAAATCAAAGTTTGAGCCTTCTTAAATTTGAATTAATTAGTTAGAGCGAGTATGGACCCGAAGCTAGTTCCCCGTAATGTGCGACTGGTTGGAAAGTTTTTTCTGTTCCTATCGATTTTGTGTTTCGTGCTCATGGCGGGCTCATCAGTTCCATTGTGGATGACCATCTCTTTACAAAAACCATTTAACTTTGAATCCATGTTAGCCTTTGGCGTACTGACAGCTCTCTTTCTTTTCTTAAGACAAAAAGTCCTAAAATTAATATTTTTTGCTTACGTTGCGGCTTTGGCCATTTGTTTTTTATCCGCCATCATTATAATGGGAAATCTCTTCATATTTGGAGGCTCTACGCCACTCCAACTCTCCTTAACGATTAGCTTCCTAACAGCGGCACTTCTTCTCTTTTTAGATCGCAGGGCTTTCGTGCGGCCTACTCACAATTAGCAACTAGGTTTAAGATTTGCTCTATCAGACCTTGCGGGGACCACCGACACTATTTACCTGAAGACGTTCAGGATCACTTTCAGGCTCACAATCAATTATAACGCTTAAGTATTTAAGTTTTTTGGCACAAAAAACACTCTTGAAACGTTCT
>JAYUEB010000141.1:0-2325 GCA_043739525.1 Bdellovibrionales bacterium | reverse complement strand
AAAAATCGGTTGGGGCGATATCGATAAAAAGAAACTTGGACAAGAAAAGATTCTAAAAGCTCAGGATTTGTATCTTGATATTTTGAACATCAAAAAAGATTACAAGAACCTCAAAGAAGCGGCCAATATATTACTTAAAAAGATTACTGATACTGGCCGCAGCGTGGTCGTTGAGAAAATTTATCGTGAGGCCTACTTTGCCGAAATTCAAGGCTTTGAAGAGAGCGGCGACAATGCTCGAGCAATCGAGGCATACAAAAAATTTGCATTGGAACAAAAGAAATCTGAGCTTGGTCCGAAAGCTTGGTGGAATGCCTCTCAACTCGAATTTAAAACTGGCGACATCTTAGGTGGAGCCAATACCTGTTATGAAATGCCTAAGATTTTTAGAGAGAGTTCACAGGTTAAAGACTGTTTGACAAGAGCGGCTGGTGCCTATGAGTCTTTGGCTCGCATCGATCTCGCTGCCAAAGTACTGATTAACCTCTGTGAATTCGATAAAGCGAACGAAAATAAATGGCGTGAACTTGCTGCAGACTTTTTAGCACTCAGCCGTAATCGTCAAACGGCAATCGGAATTTATGCAAAACTTGCCGAGACTCGTAAAGATCTCAAACAAAAGTTAACTCTAATTGAAAAAGAGCTTGAGCTTGCAAAACTCGATGCCAACACCAAGCAAATCTTCGACCTCAGAAGACAAATCGCCAGCTTCGGAATGGAGCCAGAGTCCAGCACGCTGACGGTTGAACTGGCCGAAGAGAAATTTATCGAGGGTGATTTTTCTACCGCATTTAACACTTCTAAAAAAATTATTGGTAAAGAGGGTCTACCTAAAAACTTGTCGGCACGAGCGCGATTCGTGCAGGCACAGGTGTTGGATGACGAATTTAAAAAACAAAGTGTTAAAGCTCGCATCGAAAAAGTAGCGACCGTTTTGGCTATTAAAACTGAGAAACTTGAGAAGGCTCAAAAAGCTTACCAGGCCGTGATTGAATATGGAGATCCTGAATTTTCTGTTAAGGCCATTCAACGTTTGTCGAGTTGTTATCTGCATTATGCTCAGTCTCTCAAATCTTTGCAACTGTCAGGTGAAGTGAGCGAAGCCGATCGCGCGGCTTTTCAGAAAGAGTTAGAAAAACTGATCGTACCGATGGAAGAAAAAGGGATCGATAGTTTGAATCAAGCTCTGCAAGCGTCTAAGAAGTTTCATCTCTTCAATCAGACTGTTGTTGATATTCAAAGAGAATTAGATAAGCTCAATATGAAAGCGGATCCTTTACCACTCGGACAAGTTCAAACTCCACCAATGTATCTACCTAAGCGAAGTTTGAAGTTTGGCGGCCTCGCGGCAGCAGGGGGCGAATAATATGCGTTACTCCATTTTAGCTTCAGCCGTTTTATGTTTTGCTTGCGCCAACCCAGGAATGAAATCAGAAGACGCGCAGTCGGCCTCAAAGCAGAAGTCACTTATTAGCGAACAAAAGAAAATCAACACCGATTTGTATTTCGAATCCTTTGAATTCAAGCCTTACGCTTATTCTAAGGCATCTAGTCAGTGTCTGCAAATGGTCGACCTCAAAGGTAAAGACTGGAAGGCTCTTCTTGAGAGCACTAATAATTGCGCTCAGACCAACCAATGGCTGAGCGTAGAAACGACGGCACTAGAACTGGTTAAAACCAATGTCAGTTCTCCGTGGGGACCCTACTATTTAAGTCTTGCAGCTGAGTATAATAGAGACTTACCGCGTGCTTTGTGGATGGTCGATCTCGCAATTAAAAAAGCTTCATCGCAAATGGCTATTTTGCAATATCAACGAGGCAGAATCTTATGGCTCCTTGATCAAAAAGAAATGGCTTTTAAAGAAATGGCGTTGTCTGCAAGATTAGATAAGAGCGTGTTCGACGCCAACTTGTTTTTAGCAGAAATTGCTTATCACGAACTCGATTACAAAAATGCCGTGCAAAAATTTAAAGAAGTTCTCAGTGTTGACTCGAAAAACTATACGGCTCTGGTAGACGGTGCGGAATGTGAAATTCGAACAGGAGACCAAAAGGTCGCAGTCGATTATCTTGAGAAAGCCATTTCGTATCGACCTGAGAATTTGCAGAATCGCATGCGCCTGGCTCAGGTCTATGAAGAGTTCGAGAAGCAGCCTGAACTTGCACTGAACACCTACATTGCTCTGAAAGAGGCCATTGCTAAGGGTTTGGTTCATGATCACCCAAGTTTCGACTTAAATGAAAAAATAAAAGGTCTCGAAGCGAGCCTTCCTAAAAATGCTAAAGACTCTAAGCTTCCTGGTAAAAATGCGACTGATTCGAAAG
>JAYUEB010000140.1:0-7028 GCA_043739525.1 Bdellovibrionales bacterium | reverse complement strand
CAATGCCGTTTTAAATTTACAATTGGGCAGGTGTCGGGCGGCGATTGTTGCAACAGGTAACACCTCAACCTTAGAGTCTTATTCGCACCTCTGGAAGACATGGACGAAGCAATCTGGTGGAGAATTAACAGAAGGTGCATTGAGCTTCGTATTGATGCGGAATTCAGATGCTAAGAGCTTTGGTTTTGATTCGATTGCAATGATAGATATCGATTATTTAAAAAAATCAGAAATATCAGATGAATCGGTATTCTCACTTGATCGGATATCTGCCATGCCTTCGACATTTGGGCATTTGTTCTCTGCCCCCGAGGCGCACCTTTATATTGAGGCTCTAGATGATGTCAGTAATAATCGCAAAGCCAAATGCTTTAGTATAGAAGACGAGTTTGATTCTGCTTGGCGAGTAAATATTAAACCTGCGGCCAGTCAAAGCCGCCAGTTCGGTTTGATTGATCAGATAGTGAGTAGAACCGAAACCGAGATTGTGGCGTTGAAAGTTTTTGATAAAGATAGAGATGCTTTTCTTGATGATCATTTAGTGAAGGGAAAGCCAACTCTACCAGGAACGTTCATGGTAGAAATGGCAGCCCAAGTCATACGTAGCGGCTGGCCGAAATTTCAAATTAAAAAAATCAGTCAGATCATTTTTAGCAAATTCATTCGCAGAGGCACGAAAGTAAAAATTGTTGCAAAAATGCTTAAGAATGAAGGACGTGAGGGGCGTGTTAAAATTGAGATATCAAGCCAGGTAATTGCCAAAAATGGAACGGTATTGCAGGACAATGTTGTCCATTTCTCATGCGAATTTGATTTGTTAGAAAATAAGTTAGAAAATTCTAACCGAGCATTGGACCTTCCGAAGTCTGGACGAGTCTTGGTCGATCCATTTCATAAACCAGATGCTGAAGTTTATTTGTCCGGAGTTTTTAAAACAATTTCTGAAATGAAAACCAATGGTTTTGAGAATTGGGGGATTTATGATCTTCCCCATGAGTCGCTCTCTCAAGATTTAAAAGATTTTGTTTTGGCGCCTTTGTTGCTTGATGGAGCTCTGAGATTGTCAGCCATAAGTGAAGAATCGTCTGAAGTCTTAATTCCACTTTCTATTAGTAGCATAGAAATTTTTCGGGAAGTGAATGATTTTAAGCTGAGTGAAACTAAAACCGTCGAAGTACATTATCAAAAGACGAGCGATATATGTGAAATCTCTATTGATGGATTTTTGCTCTATCGAATAAGAGGAGTAGTAGGCAAATCAATGGTTGAAGGGCAATCTATACCTAAAAATGAAAAGGCTGTCGAAAAAATAAAATATAAAGATTCTTTGTCTTCATACAAAAGAGTGTTTCTCACTGGTGCAACGGGCCTACTAGGTGGATATATGCTCGGTGAGTTGTTACAAAAATCCTCAGCTGCTATTTATTGCTTAGTAAGAGGTCGCTCTCAAGAACTATGTCGAGCTCGTTTGATAGCAAAGTTAACCAAAGCAGACCTCTGGAAGCAAGAGTTTACTGAGCGTATACATGTGATTCCTGGTGACCTTGCCAAAGTTCGTTTTGGACTCTCAGAAGATGATTTTGAAAAATTGAAGGATAGTGTTGATCATATTTTTCATGTGGGCGCAAAAATAGCTTGGAGCCACAGCTATGATCTACTAGAGGCCACTAATGTTCAAAGTTGCCATACGATTTTAGAAATGACCAATTCAAAAACACCTAAGCAAATTTCTTATATTTCAACCATTGGAGTTCTATTTAAAAATCCGACAAGTCAATTTGAAGCTTATGATGAAGATATTGATACGCGTACAATGAAGCCAAATTTTGGTGGCTATATGGAGTCTAAGTGGAATGCTGAAAAAATTATGTTAGATGCCCGAGATAGTGGCTTGCCTATAAGAATCTTTCGCCCGGGAACGATTTGTGGCACTCCGGCATCTGGTGAAATTAGTGAAGACTATTTTTTCACCCGAATAGTACAGGCTATTGTTGAGTCGGGCCTTGCGTTTCGAAGTTACAACTTGTGGGACATCACTCCGGTGGATTTTACTGCCCAGGCCATACTTTACCTGAGCAATTCAAAAATGACAGATCGAACTATATTCAACGTTCTTAATCCAGTTCCTCGAAGTACTATTGAAATAGCCGAGATGATAAGAAGGCTTGGTTATTCGATTGAAAACATCGAAACTTCAGATTGGGAAAGTAAAATGCGTCATGCTATCGAGCTCAATCCGGAGCATGCACTGAGCGATATTAAAGATTTTTTTGTTCCAAACGAGGGGGGAAGTTTATTTTTCAAATATTTAAGAATTCCTTGTCCCTTGGGTTTTAAAACGATGGCCTTGCTTGAAGGTTCAGGTATTGAGTGTCCATTTTTTGATGACGATCTTTTTAAAATGTATTTTAGTTACCTTATTGAAGTGGGTCGAATTCGAATCAGTAAAACAAAAGAGAGTGAGGTCAATCAGCCGATAGCTAAATCGATCTCTCAATCTTTTAGGCCTTTACCAATGAGTGGTTCTGGCAGATTTCTTGCGACCTTAAGGCTTAAGCCGAGTCTTGGTCCGCCGAAGTTAGTCCGTTTAGAAAAATTAAATGTGATGATTCAAAGTCAAAATGAAATAAATATATTTTCAGACACAGAAATGCGAAATGCCGTGAATGGATATTTTGATAAATTGACTTCTGTTTCAGAGGCAGATCATCTCATTCTTTTTGATTTACTTGATTTTCCTGATCCTATTGGGGCACCAGATGAGTTTCTGATGAAGATAGCTGTTTGGACAGAAGCACTATATAACATAGGTCAAAAACTACAGCCTGAGAATGACCGTCACTTCTTGATACATATAGCACATGCCTGCAGTAATTCAGATGGTTGGCACCCTGTTTTGGGTTTAATCAGAGGCTTTTTCAAATCACTAGCCTGGGAATTACCGAATTTAAAATTGCGTCTTATTATGAGTGATGGGAGCCACCAAGAAATGGCCTCGAATATTTTAGCTGAATATCAAATTGAAAAGTCAGATCCATTTGTAATGTATCGGGATGGTCAACGCTTTGTCTTTGATTTGATCGAGAAAAGTCATTATTCGACTTCAACTACGTCGTATTTTAATGAAGAGGGAGTGATTTTGTTTTCAGGTGGAGGGCGGGGAATTGGCGGGCATCTCTCGGAGGCTTTAGCCAAAAAATTTCCGCGGTGTCAATTGGCCATTCTAGGACGTTCGGGAACCAATAATTTTGAGCCTCTGGTTAAACAAATTAAGGAGAAATTTGGCGACTTCAATCTTTCTAATTTAATTAAGTACCGAAAATATGAACTCGGAGAGCGGTTTTCGCTGAAAAATGCAAACGCCGAATATGCGCAGATTTTGTCAGAGAATGAACTCAAAGCTTCGCTCAAAAATATTTCGGCTACCGGAATTTCGATTCAATATTTCTCGTGTGATGTGACTGATTCAAATTCAGTTGCCGCAGCAGTTACAAAAGTTTATGAGAAGTTTGGTAAAATCGACACTGTTATACACTGTGCTGGTTTTGAGGCCTCTAAAAATATTCGGTCAAAGTCTTTCGCTGAATTTGATCTGACTCAAAAGACAAAAATTAATGGTTTTATTAATTTAGCAAACAATGTTCGGCTTGAAGAAGTGAGTGCGTGGATTAACTTCGGTTCTTATGTCAGTTTCTTCGGTAACGATGGGCAAACCGACTATGCAGCGGCCAATGATTGTCTGAACACTCTGAATCTTTTCTACAATCAGAAGTTTGAAAAGGCTCGGTTCTTTACATTGAATTGGCCTATTTGGCAAAGCGTTGGTATGGCGACTCGTAGTAGCGGCCTGAGCAGCGTGATAGCTGAACGTCATCTCGAGCTTTTGAGCACAGAAGACGGTACAAATTGGTTTATTAATGAACTTGTTTTGGGTCAAAAAGCAGAATCTCAAATTTATTTTTATCCTAAGGGTGATCTGGATTTTTGTAAGGGTCGACTTTTGAAACGGGTAGGTGAGCTAAAATGAAAGCTCAGTACTTTGTAAATTCTTTTCAAAAATTGAACGACCTTGAGTTTTCGGCCTCTATTAGCCTGTTACTTGAGAATGAGGAATATTTTAGAACTGCCGCTTCATACAATAGTACACCTGTTGTGCCGGGCTCGTTTCAGATCGAATTTGCTTATGAGCTCCTAGCTCTTATAATGGAGGCCGGGGAGCTGCACGAATTTAGCTTAGTCGATATTCAATTTTTGCAAGTGCCTAAATTTATTCGTCCTGATTTGCATCTCAAAATAGACGCAGTGAAAACAACTGAAAACGAGTTTGACTTAACTCTCACTTCAGAACTCAAAGATAAAAGCGGAAAAGTTTTTTCAAAAATTTTGCATTCTCGGATGCAAGCAGTTCGATTTGCTCATAAGAATGCGATTGAGATTCCTCATGTTGACGAAGCATCCGCATACATTGACCCAGATATTCCCCGCGTACTTTATATGAAAAATGCACCCTTGCGTCTCGGAACTTACTTTGACTGCGTTGGAGAGACCTTGATTTCGAACAAAGTGCGACGATCGATCTATAGATTTTCATTTCCCTTAGAGCATCGTGCATTTTCATCACATTGTGTTCCGCCACTCCTTATTGATGCCGTTTTGCAAAATGCTCTTAAGAGAATGGGCCCGCATATCGAAGTCGGAATTCCAAAAAGTATTGGTCGGCTGACTCTTTTTAAGTCCCTTAGTAATGATGCCAATTTGAATCATAAATTTCCAGAACTTCAGCTTATTTGTATTGTCGACGAATCGAAGTATCAGATCGAAGTAGCGCAAATTATTTCGATGCAGGGAGAAGTCATCTTGCAGGTCGAAAGTGCAGAATTTACGTCCTTAGGTTATATCGATACTCGAACTGGCGAATTTAAGATTGCCGTTTGAACGATTGAATCAATGCTTGAGCTTCGGCGGTGACTTCATTTTGTTGTGATTCAGAGAACCACTGGCAGATAGGCTTCAAAATGTCGAGAGCCTCTTGATCTCTCTTTTGTTCGAACCAGAGTCGAGCAAGGTCGACACTCACTCTCAATTCAAAGAGTTTAGTTGGCTGATGACGAGAAATTTGTAAAGCCTTTAGAAGTGCAGCTTCTCCTAGCTGAATATCCCCCTCACTTTTACGGGACAAAATAAAAAGTGCTTTTCGACGGTAGATTTCGACGTCAAACCAAACTTGGTTACTTTCACCTGTTTCTTTGAGGAGGCTGTCAAATTGGGTGATGCGTTGATCGTGATGAATATTTGGTTCGACTTCAACCATGGTCAACCTCGTCACAGGCATCATGATTTGGATATTGCGATTGCGCATTTGAGTTACCCAAGTCCTAAATTCCGTCAATCCCTCAGCACCATGACTCTTTTTCGTTTTACGCCAAGCCTGCCAAGCTTGGGCAGCTGTTCCCCACATGCCAAGAGAGTGTGCTCTGGTTAAAACGAGGGTCTTTTCTAAATGAAAATCGAATAACTCAAAATCATTTACGGCCATTCCGAACATGCATCCGTGGATATGGGTATAGGCAATCGTCGCTATATGTTGGGACTTGACGGCAAGGCTGACGGCTTCGTCGAGAAGTTCATGTGCTCGCTTAAGATTTCCCATAGGGCCCTCTATGAGCGCCAAATTGAGCATCGCCGCTACGCCAACGTCCTGACCAAATCTAAAAGCCAGACTGGCGTGTTTTTCAGGTTTATATTCGACTAATGCTTGTTCAACATAATTCTTAGCGGTAGAAAAATCGCCGATAAACCAATGACTCAGTCCCGACACTCTGAGTATCGGACAGGTCTCAATTGATTCTGGTGTAGCCTCTACGTTGCTTCTTAATTCTTTTGCGATGTGAACAAGCCGAGATCCTTCACCTCTCACGTAACTTCCAGCCCATAGTCCATAGTTCGAAGCCATGATAGCCGGAAGATTCGAGAGCTCGGAAGCAAATTGAAGAGCTAATAAAAAGGCTTGCGTCGTTTCTGGAGCTCCATGTCCTTGAGATGAGATCAGGGCGTTTCCAAGAGCAATTTGATACTTTAAACGTTTTGCTTTAAATTCGACAGACGGAGTGCCTGATAGCTCAACCTGAAGAGCTTTTTTGAGGTTGGCTACCGCCTCAGCGTATGCAGATCGCAACAAATCGCGCTCTCCTGCTTTTCCGTAGAACTCAAAAGCTTCTTCACTCTTGCCTGCTTGTCCCAAGTGATATGCAACCAGCTCGGGCTCAGCTTCGGCTAAGTTCGGAAATCTCTGGCAAATGGTATCGGCTATTTTACTATGCAAATTTTGTCGACGTGTTTTTAACAAGCTTTCGTAGGCCGTATCGTGCGTGAGTGCGTGTTTAAAAATAAACTGCGGATCATTCATTTTGCCAGATTGAAAAATAATTTGATGATCAATCAGTTTTTTTAGCCCAATTTTAACCTCTGCTTCATCTAATTCGACTATCGCCAGTAGGAGTTTTAGAGAGAATTCACGTCCAATTACCGCCGCTATTTGTGCGAGTTCCTTAGCTTCTTTTAGGGTGTCGAGGCGAACCATCAGCAGATTTTGTAAAGTCGCTGGAATCGAGAAATGCTCACTGGTCTCAACAGAAGCCATATCTACCGAATTGATCCCCGAGATTTTGGCTTCCAATGCCATTCGAGACAACTCTTCAACAAAAAGTGGGACACCGTCAGTTCTTTCGATGATCTTTTCAATAAAAGATTCTGGCAAGCTATTATTTTCGCCGAATATTTCTGAAATCATTGAGCGTATATTGTGTTGGTCAAGGCGTTGAAGTGGCAGAAATGTGCAGCACGGATGCTTCAACCACAAGGGTTTAAAGTCCGTTCTTGCCGTCACTACAATGAGGACCGGTGAGGCAGTTATTTGTTGAAGCAAAAGATTTAGGATTTCAAGTGAACTAGCGTCTGCCCAATGTAGGTCTTCGAAAACGAGAAGCAGAGGAGTCGTTTTAGACAGATTTGTCAGGAGTGAAATGATG
>JAYUEB010000139.1:0-2329 GCA_043739525.1 Bdellovibrionales bacterium | reverse complement strand
AAGAGATATGGCGGCCTCAGGCCATCCGATGAGCTCACAGGCATGTAGGCCCGATATCGCAAGCGTCAGAGCCCTAGGATCAGCATTGCCGATGTCTTCGCTCGCAAGTACGACAAGGCGTCTCGCAATGAAGATCGGATCTTCGCCCCCCTTAATCATACGTGCGAGATAGTACAAACCTGAATCAGGATCCGAGCCACGAATACTTTTAATGAAAGCAGAAATCACATCATAATGTTGATCTGAGTTTTTATCATAGCGGATGTTTGAGCTCTGAATGAGGCTCGCGAGTCCCTCTTTATCGAGTGGAAACTGAAGGATTTGTTTTTGAGAATCATTTGCCGCGAAAATAAGTTCAGACATATTGAGGAGTCTACGCGCATCTCCATCCGCGAGATCCAAAAGCATTTGGCGAGCTTCGGAATTGAGAATATCCTCTTCGGCCAATTGTTTTGCGGCGCAAGCGCTCTTCCAAACCTGATGAAGGTCTTCTTGACTGAGGGGTTCAAAAACCAGAATCCGACAACGACTTAAAAGGGCAGCGTTAAGCTCGTAACTTGGATTTTCGGTCGTTGCTCCAATAAGAATAATCTGACCCTTTTCAAGGTAGGGTAACAAAATATCTTGTTGAGATTTATTCAAACGATGAATCTCGTCGATGAATAAGAGTGTCTTTCTTTGATATTCGATCAATCTGCGCTTTGCGAGCTCGCCGATCTCTCTTAAAGATTTTGATCCTAAATCGATGGCGTTTTCAGAGACCACTTCAGCGTTTATTTTTTTTGCGATGAGAGTCGCTAGAGTGGTTTTGCCAGTGCCGGGCGGCCCCCACAGAATTAAACTCGGTATTTGCCCAGCTTCAAAAATTTTAAGCCAAGGAGAGGTGGCACCTAATATTTTGGATTGTCCCACCATCTCATCGATGCTTTTAGGACGCAAAGATTCAGCTAAAGGAAAATGAGTCGTCTGATTTGAGAAGGCATGGCCAAATAGATCCATATTAAACAATATCTATAAACCCAGCACGAACAAGATTCAACTCTTGTCTTACTGAAATCCTGCGTAGCTGACGGTTCCTGAGACTTCAGTTTGTAAAGGCGTCTGTTTGTAGTTAGAATCCGTTGAGAATCCAACCAATCGAAGTGTAAAGGGTGCCGTGAACTGACTTGCGTCACTAGGAATAGTGATTCCGCCAACTGCAAGTCCACAGGCTGAATAGGTTGAAGAAAAAATCTGGCTATAGTACTTGCAAGATGCACCGCTGATCACGTTGACACCTCTTGAATTGCAGTCTCTTGCTGGATCATTGCTAAAAATGGTACCCACAGCTAATGGATTTGCCGCTAAGTCGGTTGAATTAGCCATGTCGCCTTTTCCGTTAAAGGTGTTTGAAGTTTTGCCGAGCAAAGCCGAAAGTTCACCACCAGATATACTGGTTGAAAAAGTTCCGCCTGAGATTTGCGGTGCCTTGATCGTAAAAACGATGTAGGCGACGTAAAGCGTAGTCGAATTTGACCAGGTTAAACCGAAGGCCGGAAAGTTAACACGCAGCTTGCTAATTGAACTCGAAAGCGTTGGAGCCGTGGTCGTGCCAGGGGTTTCGATTGCTACTTTTAAGTTTTGATAATCTGTGCAACTTGAGCCTGAACCAGGCAAGAGATAACTCTGCTGCGGCAGCACCTGAAGCGTCAAACCTGCTGAATTAACATCCTTTTGGCCACAGCCCAAGACTTGGCTTAAAACTAAGCCCGTAGCCAATGCTGAGAGGAAGCTTTTTTGAAGCGTCCCAATTTGAATCATAGGGCCTCTCCTGTTTTTGCAGTCTGTTCCGCATTCAAAATCCTAGGTGTTAAGAATAATAATAATTCATTTTTCTGATCCTGACGATTTCTATTTTTAAAGAGCCAACCCACAACTGGCAGGTTACGTAAATATGGAACCCCCTGCTCATCTACTTGATTATCTGCCTGGTAAATTCCGCCGATTACCGCAGTTTGGCCATTGCGAACCATG
This sequence comes from Bdellovibrionales bacterium, assembly GCA_043739525.1. GTDB lineage: Bacteria > Bdellovibrionota > Bdellovibrionia > Bdellovibrionales > JAMPXM01 > JAYTQQ01. The sequence goes on along the minus strand of JAYUEB010000139.1, from coordinate 316 downwards.
ACCTTAGTTTGCGCTTGTCTCTTATTGATATTCGGCGGAATCGCTCCCACTGCAACGCCCACTTGAAATTCTCGTTTTAAATCAATTTGCATCAAGACATCACTTTCAGCCGTGATTTGCGGAGTCACTTTGAGAGCAAGCTCGATCGGTTGAAAAGTATAAGTCGTGGTCGGAGGAGAACCTACTGTCACGACCGTCTGAGCCACTGGAATATTGACCGTCTGAGAAATATTTGCCGTTTCGTTGTTCACAGTCACAATTCGGGGCGATGAAACGACTCGAACTTGTTGCTCGGATTCAAAGAGTTGAAGTTGAG
>JAYUEB010000138.1:0-7034 GCA_043739525.1 Bdellovibrionales bacterium | reverse complement strand
TACCTGCTTAGTTTTGGAGGCGCAGTGCGCCTCCAAAACTAAGCAGGTACCTTTTGGTGCCCAGACGATCATCCAATTTTAGCTTTCATGCGTCCCTTCAAGCATGCGAGCTGTTAAAATAAAAGAATGTGTCAATGGCTTAAATACTGGCTTTCATTTGCCGGAGCTCTTTTTATTTTTCTCAGTTCCGCGACTTCGCATGCAGATGCGACGCCGGATCCTGATCAAGAACTTTTGCAAAAAATGACCCTCGAACAAAGAGTCGGTCAGCTATTTATTTTTGGTTTTATGGGTACAAGTTCTGAACATAGCTTGGATGATCTCATTTCAAAACTTCATCCCGGCGGAATTCTCGTTTTCAGCAGAAATATTCACACTGTTAAACAAACCGCCGAACTTCTTTTTCGCGCGCAAGTGAATTCTGTAGCTTCTTCACAAGTGCCCCTATTGATTGCAGTTGATCAAGAAGGCGGCGATGTCATTCGAATTAAAACTTTACCTCAGCTTCCGAGTGCGCTTGGCCTTGCAGAAGCTGGCGACAAGAGTCTCATTCACGACGCCGGCCTTCAGACGGCGCTTGTTCTTAAGGCACTTGGTTTTAATATGGATCTTGCTCCTGTCCTTGATGTTGCGGACCCTCAAAAAGACTCCTTTATCGGAACCCGCGCATTTGGAAAAAATCCGCAAATCGTAACGGAGATGGGCCTTGAGTTTGCCGACGGCTTAAGAGATGGCGGAGTTCTGCCAACAGCGAAACACTTTCCCGGCCACGGTGGCGTAAAAGGTGATTCCCATTTAGTAACTCCTGAAAAAAATATTGAGCTCGATACACTTCTCACGACCGATCTTGTGCCCTATACCGAACTCACAAGGCGGGGCGGTGCAAATGCCATAATGGTTGCTCACATCGCTTTTCCTAAGATCGATTCGAGCATGGCTCCTGCCACTTATTCTAAAACTTTGATTAGTGACGTCCTTAGAGAGCAGCTCGGCTTTCAAGGAATCGTCATGACCGATGACATCGAAATGGGTGGCGCAGGCTCCGGAAGTGCGCTTGATCATGCAAAGCGAGCAATCAACGCCGGCGTTGATCTCGTGATGATGGCCTGGAATCGCAAACTACAATATAAAGTTGTTCGCGGTGTTGTTGCGGCTGTTCAAAAAGGTGAAATTTCAGATGATCGCATCAACGAAAGCGTTTTAAGAATCCTAAAAATCAAGCGTAAATTTGCAAGTTTTCAGACGCCCGCTCCCCCCAATACGAAAAGCGTGCTCGCAGTGATTCGAAATCTGGGTGTTCAATCCGTCGCGCAGAAAACAAGCGAGAAGCTGTTTAATTCTTATAAAGCAAAGGTTCACGAGGAACCCAGGCGTCACGCGACAAGAGTTGAGTTCGACGATCTCAAATCAACGAAGTTTCTCGTATATTCTCTGAACGAATCTTTCTATCGTTCTTTCAAATCTTATAAGCAGAAACTCAATAGCCATTTTGAGAGTCTCTCTCAGGTGACAGCAAGTCAAATTGATGTGGCGCTGACAAAATACGATTCGGCTTACGCGCTGATTTATATTTCTGGTACTGGAAGTGCCCGGCTTGCAAACTCACTCAGCGAAGAAGATGCGAGAAGAACCATTATCGTGAATTCCGAGTCGCCAGGCTTGATCAGAAACCCAAGGCGTTTCGCCGATGTTTTAGATGTATATTTCAAATACCCAGATTCAGGAGCGCTCACCGCTGACTATCTCTACTCGCTAGCGCCCGAATCAAGAAGACCAAGCTCTCAAGATGAGAGCTCTGCTAAAACAAAATAAATTACTTACTACAGAAGATTTCGATCTCGTTTTTCTTCTCAATACCAGAAACTAAAGATTCGTAAGAGCCAGATCCGCCTTCAACTTGGCGTTTTAAAGTATCCACTAAATCGTGGCCTGCGCGTTTCAATTGAGGGCAAGCTGAAACAAGTGAAATTTGTCCCGCACATAAGCGTGTCTCTACCAGATTAATTTCAGTGATAAATTTAGAGGGGCTTGAAACTGCCCCAGCATTGTAAGCCGCTACGCTTTTAGCGGCAATAGACTCGGCTTCAACAACCATATCGTGAGTACAACCAGATTGTCGAATATTTGCAAAAGTGAGCTGGCCACTGACCAAAATCGTCAACAAAAGAAGGGCTTTAAACATTCAAATTCTCCAAGTTAAAGAAGGGTTTTCAAACCAAAACCTACTGCAATGAAGAAGCCAATATCTTAATTACAAGCCCATTCTCTCCAGGCACAACCAATGCTTTTGTGTGAAATATTTTTTGGAGCGTGACCGCCTCGAGAGAGGCGGCTCAGCTTTGTGTCAGCTTCGTGGTTTTATTTAATACTGTAGCTGGAGCCGTAGTATATATCCATCTTTTCGTAAGAAATATCGATCGGGGATACAGCTCTGAAAAGGGGTAAGTAGTTCCCATCAGCATCCACAAAGTCAATTGCTCGTGGTGATTGTCCAATGTTGCTTTTCATTTCAATTGTGCCAATCGATTTTTCTCCAAGACTTAGCTTGCCGGTTCGAATCGAGGAGAAGACAGTCTCTCCAGCAAATCTCGACCCACCAAATACTCCCGCAGGCATTGGCGAATCCGCGCTCGCTCGCAAAGGCTTGCCAATATTAACTTCAAAAACCAAAGTCCCTTTATTATCCTGATAGACAAGTTGATTACAATTATTTGTGAGATTCATTTGCCACTGACCAGAGGATGCTCGACCAATGAGTTTTTCAATTGCTGGTTCAAATTCTCCGGGAGCGACGTCTGCCGAAACTGGCGTTCCCTGGTAGTTTGCTTTTGAGCAGACCATTTTAACGGGCTTATTATCCTCATAAAAAACACCTATCGGTGCATTGGCGGGAAGAAGTTCATATGCCATATCAATGTACTGCAGATGAACATCTCTAAGCCCTTCTTCAGTCACTTCGATATATTTAGTGACGTCTTCAGCCATGATCGTGTTGGGCACGTGACCACATCCCAAAACATGTCCTATTTCGTGAAGCAAGATTGCAAGCAGACGGTTTGGCTTTGACCAAACAATATATTTAGGAACTTCTGATTGTTTGCGAACTTCGACTACACCGTGACCGATTCTAGTTTGTTCATTGTACTGAAGAAGTTTTGTGTTCGCGATGCGGCCTTTGCTCATATCTTCAGAAACATCTCCAAGTTCAAAACGAATGTTTGTATTTGAATCGCATTTATCTTGAATAACAAAGTTCAGTAAGTTTTTTTGTTCATCGCGCGGATCAATTCTTCTAGAGCCACGAATAGAATAATATTCATTCCAAGTATTCAAAGCTCGAAGGAGTTCCTCGCCCGCATCTTTTTTACTGACTCCAAAATCCGAACTGACATTGAGACAAACAAGCGCCGGCGTCTTTTCTTTGACCCACATCTTGGCTGGCAAATCTTGAAAATCATCTGCGCCACCCGTATCCGCGCCGCCGCCGCCGCCCTTCTTGCCTGCAGCAAAGACAATATTCGCGTTGAGTATCAACAAACCTGACAGTAGCGACGCACACAATAACTTTAAACTCATAAATAACTCCTGTTAGTTGAGATCTGCAAAGTGCAGACCTATGCAGGCATATTAACGCGTCGCGCATGAGCTTCAAATGTATACTTATTAAGTATTTAGCTTATAAACTGATTTTTCAGTCATGTTTTATCCTAAGACTCTGATATAATTAGATAATGAAAGTATTCGATTTTACTGATTATAAGCATTTTCTTCGCGAGTTTATCCTCGGCCAACCCAAAAAAGGGCGTGGCCAAGTAAAAGCGCTCGGCGAATACTTAGGAATTGATCCGTCGCAAGTTAGTCAGGTTTTGGCCGGCTCAAAAGACTTTACTGAAGAACAAGCTCTTCTAATTGCAAACTTTGTTGGGTTAAACTCTCTTGAGTCCGACTACTTCCTGAACTTGATAAAAATTGAGCGCGCGGGCAGCAAGCTTCTTGCTGATTACTACCGTCAAAAACGCGATAAACTAAAAGTAGATTCCTTAGATTTAAGTCAGCGCGTGAATCAGGATAAAATTCTCTCTGACTTTGAAAAGTCAGTTTTTTATTCTAGCTATCTTTACTCTGCGGTTCGGCTCGCGAGTTCAATAGGTGATGGACAAAGTATTACCGAGATATCAGAACGTTTTCAGATCTCTCGCCAAAAGGTCTCGGAAATCATCAATTTCCTAGTTAGCACTCACCTTTGTAAGGAAGAAAACGGCAAGTATCAACTGGGGACTCAACATACTCATGTCGAGCGAGGCTCACCTTTTCTTTCAAGGCACCATCACAACTGGCGAATTAAATCCCTCGAACGAACAGACTCAATAAGCGATCAGGAACTTCAATTCACGGGTCCAGTCTCACTTGATCAAAAAAGCTTTGATGAAATTCGTGAGTTTTTAGTAGACGTTATTTCAAGATCACTTTCGAAAGTAAAAAAGTCTGAGCCGACAGACGTAGCATGTCTTCTCCTCGATTGGTTTTGGCTGAAACAAAAATCTACAACTTAGATTCGAAGCCAATTTTTCCAATAACGGGAAGGTAAATTTCACCACCCTTAAGAAAATGTGTTTGAGAGTCTACAAATAGGTTGGCAACCTTCTTAGTATCTTCAGGTTTTCCAAGTCTAAAAAACGAAATTTGGATGACTCCATTTTTATTCGCAAAATGGGTTTGGTAAATTTGATCAGAGCCGACATAGACGCCGTCTGCTTCGCTCTCTCTCATTCTAAGTAAGTAAAATAAAATGCCGCCAGCAGAAATAATGGGCCGCTCAGGCTTTTCCCTCAAATCAAATTCAAATTTCTTGCGATGATCTTCGTAGAAGATTCTATTTTCTAAATGCTTCCATCGTCCAAAAAATTGTTTACCGTCTTCAAATGAAAAACTTTCGAGTTGAATGCCATCTTGAGTATTAATTCGATCGACGCCATCTAAACGAAACTCCATTTTTTCTTTGAATGGTAATTTGAAACTCAAAAAGCCACTTGAAATCAGAGTATCTCCATCGACCTTCCACGTGAGTTGAAGTTCGGCGCGAATAAGGCTTCCACCAGCGCGAAGTGAAATCTCCTGTGGCCCGGACGAGTCGATTATCTCACGAGAGAGTTTCAAGATTTTTGTCCGTTTATTCTGTCTGACTTGAGAGTCAGACGATTAGTGCGTGGTCTGACCTTTGTGTTGGTCAACGAGGTCTTTACGAACTTTTGAGCGCATGAGCTTATTGAGGTGCTTTTCTACGAGATCCGCATCGGCATCAATTTTCGCTAACTGTTCATTCGACAAATTGATTGAACGAATGAGTCTCTCAACGTCGATTTCCTCTGCTGTTTCAGCCGTCTCAGCCAAAACCTTAACGCCCTCTGGACCTACTTGGCAGTAGCCCCAGCTCACGGCAACACTCATGAATGCTGTTTCACCCTTACGGCGATAGCGCAAGATTCCTGGCTGAAGAGTTGTCATCAAAGGAGCGTGGCCTGGCAAAATATCTAGCTCGCCTCTGTCTCCAGTAACGAAAACTTCTTCAATCTCTTGGTTTTGAACCAATTTTTTTTCAGGTGTGAACAAATTCAAAAGAAACATTTAAGCTCCGACTAAAGTTTTTTAGCTTTTTCAAGCGCGTCTTGAATCGTTCCAACAAGGTAAAACGCTTGTTCTGGAATTTCATCATGTTTACCATCCAAGATTTCACGAAATCCGCGAATGGTGTCTTTAATATCAACGTACTTACCTTGCATACCAGTGAACTGCTCAGCAACGAAGAAGGGTTGAGACAAGAATCTTTGAGTTTTACGAGCGCGTGATACGACTAACTTATCTTCTTCTGATAACTCGTCCATACCTAAGATCGCGATAATATCTTGAAGCTCTTTATATCTTTGCAAGAGGGCCTGAACGTCTCGAGCCGTATTGTAATGCTCGATACCCAAAATATTTGGATCCATCAAACGAGATGTTGAATTCAACGGATGTACCGCTGGGTAAATACCAAGAGCTGCAATATCACGATCCAAATTTGTCGTCGCATCTAAGTGAGTGAAAGTTGTTGCTGGAGCTGGATCCGTATAATCATCCGCAGGAACGTAAACCGCTTGAACCGACGTGATGGACCCTTTGCTTGTTGAAGTAATACGCTCTTGAAGAGCTCCCATGTCTGTAGCAAGAGTTGGCTGATATCCCACCGCAGATGGAATACGACCCAAAAGTGCCGACATCTCAGCGCCCGCTTGAGTGAATCGAAAGATATTATCGATGAACAAAAGAACGTCTTGGTTTTCAACGTCACGGAAATATTCAGCGATGGTCAAACCTGTCAAAGCAACACGCGCACGTGCTCCAGGTGGCTCATTCATCTGACCAAATACCAACGCAGTTTTCTCGATAACTTTTGATTCCGTCATCTCTCTCCAAAGATCGTTACCTTCTCTGGTTCTTTCGCCGACACCCGCAAACACCGAGAAGCCCCCGTGCTGAGTCGCGATGTTGTTGATGAGCTCTTGAATCAAAACGGTTTTACCTACGCCGGCTCCGCCGAACAAACCAATCTTACCGCCTTTTGCGTAAGGTGCGAGGAGATCCACAACCTTAATACCAGTCATGAGCATTTCTGCTTTAGTTGATTGATCTTCGAATTTTGGCGCCGCTCTGTGAATTGGCCATTGAACATCTGATTTTACTGGGCCCGCTTCATCAACTGGTTGTCCTACCACGTTTAAGATGCGTCCGAGAACTCCGCGACCTACTGGAGTCATGATCATATTTTTTGTGTTTGTAACTGGCATGCCTCTCACGAGACCTTCAGTTGAATCCATCGCAATCGTACGACAAACATTGTCTCCTAAGTGCTGTGCCACTTCGAGAGTCAGGTTGCCCTCTTCGTTGTTGATTGATTTGTTTGAAACTTTAAGAGCCGTGTAGATCGCTGGCATTTCGCTAGAGAACTCAACGTCAACAACTGGTCCCATTACTTGTCTGATTTTTCCCATTTCCAT
>JAYUEB010000137.1:0-7039 GCA_043739525.1 Bdellovibrionales bacterium | reverse complement strand
AGGCCCCGAAAAATTTAATTTTGTTTTTCCTGAAGAGGCGACGCTCACTTGGTGGCCATTATCTATGAGTTTCTGGACGAGCCGTTTTCCAAAATAGCGAGTACCGCCCATTACTAAAACACGCATACCCATCAACTTCTTGGTTTCGAAAAAAGTTTTTTCATCTCGGAAACTTCATGAACCCAAAAAATCTTTTCGAAAAGATCCTTAGGAACATCCGAAAGATGTTTTTTATTTGAAGCGGGCATAACGAATTGAGTAAAGCCGAGCTTATGAGCTTCTCTTAATCTTTGATCGGCAAAGGTGACTGCACGTACTTCGCCAGTGAGTCCGATTTCGCCAAAAAAACAAGTCTTAGCGTCGAGTTCCTGATTGAGTTCAGTTGACATGAGTGCTGCTGTGACAGCTAGATCTGCGGCTGGCTCGGTTAAAGTAAGCCCGCCAACGACATTAATAAAAACATCCGCGCTCGCCAAATTGAAGTCGAGATGCTTATTGAGAACAGCAATGAGAAGGTGAACTCTTTGAACATCAAAACCTAAAGACGTGCGGCGAGGCATAGGCATAGGAGTATTGGTGGTTAAGGCCTGCACTTCACATAAAATGGGGCGCGTGCCTTCCATTGCTGCGAACACAGCGGAGCCAATAAGTTTTCGTCCGCGCTCTTCCAAAAACATTTCAGATGGATTTTGAACTTCAATGAGTCCGATTTGTTGCATCTGAAAAACGCCAAGCTCGAATGTCGCTCCAAAACGATTCTTTTGGGCACGTAAAAGCCGAAATTGGTGAGACAAATCTCCTTCAAAAGATAAAACGCAATCGACCATATGCTCGAGAACTTTTGGGCCCGCGATGTTTCCTTCTTTGGTGACGTGTCCGATGAGAAACACGACAGTATTGGTATTTTTGGCGTAACTCATAAGTTCGCTGGCGCATTCTCGTACTTGAGAAACACTTCCGGGAGCACTAGCGAGTTCACTCATGTAAATGGTTTGAATAGAGTCCACGATCAAGACTTTTGGTTGATGTTGTTTAGCAAGCTCCAGCAAAGTTTCGAGATTGGCTTCGCTTGCCATTTTGACATTCGCGCTTTTGACGCCAAGACGTTGTGCTCTCAGGCCAGTTTGCCCCACAGATTCTTCTGCTGAGATGTAAAGCACGTTCCCGGACTTCAGATTTCCAGCGATTCCACCCGCCATTTGAAGGAGCAGGGTACTCTTTCCGATGCCGGGATCACCGCCTAACAATATGAAACTTCCGTCAACCAATCCGCCACCTAAAACGCGATCAAGTTCGCCAATTCCTGTTGAGAGTCTCGCGTAGTTCATCGTTTCAATTTTTTGATCAAGTGAAACGACCTGATTGAGCTTTGAGCCTTCTGTCCAGACTCGTGATTTGCCGAGGCCCGTAGTCGCAGTTGGCGAGCTGATTTCTTCAACAAGTGAGTTCCAGGCGCCACATTCGGAACATTTGCCCTCCCATTTTGGACGCTGGGAGCCACAATTTTGACAGACAAATAGAGATCTTGCTTTGGATTTCGCCATCTCTTTGGGGTAACATAAATCACTGAACTATAACAATTAAAATTTCAGAACTTCGAAGTGATATGAATTATTTAAGTCTTCTCAAATTTGTTTTGATTTTGGGTCTCTTAGGAAGAGCCGTCGATGTTTTTGCGGCGACGGAAAAAGCTGTTGAAAAGATCAATGAAAAAACACCAGATAAGCCAGCTGAAAAAGCTACGGAAACTCCTGATGCGATTAAAAAGTTTTTGAAACTCAAACAGAGTTCGAAAGTCGGCGATGCAATTGATTACCTATCGGACAAGGTTAAAAGCGAAACCGACCCTGAAAAAAAAGCCCTCGAGAATTTTTTATTAGGTTACACCTATTACCAGCAGATCAAAGATAAAGAGGCACTCGGGGCATTTAGTGAAGTCATTAAGGCGAAATCAAAAATTGAAGACTACGCAATTTATTTTCAGGGCTTGGCACAGCGTCGATTAAAAGATTTTGCCGCGGCTAAAAACTCTTTCAATGAAGTGATCCAAAGTCATGCTTCAGATTCGACGATCGTTGAAGCGAAATACAATTTAGGCTTGATTGCTATGGAAGAGAAGAAGTTTAAAGATGCGGACGCGCAATTTCGATTTATTCTAAAAAAATGGAAGTCGACTGAAAAGTATCCTGAGGTTTTGTGGCAAGAAATGCACGTTCAAAAAAGCCTTCACCAAAACTACTGCAAAGCTGCAAAAGAAATATATTCAAAATATCCAACCTACAGCGAAGCAAAGTCTTGGGGGCATAGTCTCAGTGCTAATCTTTTTGAAGGTGCGCCGACCGGCTGTGGAGCGACTCCAAAGGAAGAGCAAATGCGAATTAAGTATTTGCAGCTTGGCGGAGAAGTCGATCGCGCCTACGACGAGCTCAAGCTTCTGCGTACCGACATGGTCAAGAGCTTAAATCAGAAACCAAAAGTTCAAGTGGCTAAAGCCGAAGTTGAAAAGCCAACAGCTGAAGATAGTGGTGATACAGGGCCCGTGGAAGAAGAGGACGAAGATGAACCGCTGACTGGTTTGTATTCTGTTGACTCCATGATTGCAAATGTCCTGATCGCACAAGGTAAGGCAGATGAGGCATTTAAGCTTTTGTTAGGTTATTACGATCAACAAAATCATCGCTCTGGCTATCTTCAATTACTCGCAAAAGCAGCAGGCAGACTCGGAGAATATCAAGCGGCGGCGAGTGCGTTTGATAAAATTTATCGTCAATCGCCTCGTTCAAAAAACGGAAAAAACGCTCTTTTTCAAGCGGCATTCTTAAGTTATCAGTTTCAAGACTACGATGGCGCGAGCCGAAAATTTGAAGAGTTTGTTAAAGCCTTTTCAGATTCGGCTTTGACTCGAGATTCGCAATGGCACCTTGCTTGGCTTAAATATCTAAAAGGTGATTATTTAGGTGCGTATGACGGATTTCAAAAAATATCCATCATGAGGTCTGCACACTACCAATATGTAAAGGTGGGACGACGAAAGAAGAAACGTCGTAAGCGCATTGAAGTTCCAATGGATAGCGTAACAATTGATCGTGCAAAATATTGGATGGCTATGTCGCTTTTTAGACTTGAGAAATTTGATCAAGCACGATTGCTTCTTGAAGGTCTTAGTAACGACAGCTCGATTGGTTATTACTCAGTCGCCTCTTATTACCGTCTGCAAAATTTTCCACAAAGCAAGATTCCAAGTCCTTCAGGTGGCCAGCCGAATTTAACGAAACAACCAGCTCCGTCAAATACGCCTCCTCCAAGCTTAGGGGCAGGCCTTGCACCTGGAGCGACTCCATCTGCTGAAGCAGAAGCAAGTGTTGGAGAAGATATGCAAGCTCAAGAGTCGACAACGATTGAGCTTCCGGGAGCGGCTCAGACAGCGTCGGCTGAAGGCCAGGGCGATAACGCTGAAGACTCAAACGAAAAAGTCTTAAGTGGCAATTTTAGAGATCCGCTTTTGGCAAAAAGATTTGAACGAGCTCAATTGCTTTCTCAAATTGGTCTCAATGATCTCAGTCGACTTGAGCTAGGCGAAATCGAAAAACACATTCGCTCGCAACAAGATCGTAAGCAATTGATGGAGCAATATCAGACTGTTCAGTCCTATTTTCGCTCTTCTTATTTGGGTGAGGTGTCTTTTTCTGGAGAGCGCATTCGTGCAGGCATTGCGGGCGCACGACCACTTTGGGAGTACGCTTATCCTCGAGCTTATGATAATTTTGTCAGTATCAATTCAAAAAGCCTTGGCATTTCAGAAGATCTCATCTGGGGAATTATGCGTTCAGAAAGTCACTATCGATCTGAAGCAAGATCGCCAGTGGGCGCGCTTGGTCTCATGCAATTAATGCCATTTACGTCTAAGCATGTTGCGGATCTGCTTGGAATAAAAGATTTTCAAGTCGACTCATTGTTGCAGCCAGAAACGAATATTAAGCTCGGCACTCGTTACCTTCAGCGCCTACATGAGAAATATCGCTACGTACCTTTGGTTGCGGCGGCTTACAATGCAGGTCCACATCGCGTAGCGAGCTGGCTTAAATCTTTTGGTCTTCTTGATATGGATGAGTTCATTGAACATATTCCCTATGTTGAAACTCGAAATTACGTGAAACGAGTTGTCCGCAATTATCAAATTTACGCTCTTCTTTATGGCGCTAAGAATTCTAATTCTGGTCACACACTCAAATGGTTGGCTAAGCCTGTTGATGTTAAGATTCCAGAGGGGAATGCGGGACTAGAAGTCTGGTAGGACGGTGCGAGTTCTCTCTTGAGGGGCGCGGGCTCCTGCCCTCGCGTGCATTTTTTCGCGGGAAACGAAAAAAACGCGTCGCGCTTGCACGAGGCCCCTCCCGAGAGAACTCACCCCTCCTAACACACGAGCCGCCTACACGGACTCTGTGTCTGATTGACGGAATTACTGCTACTGAAACTGACAGACTGAGGACGGCTGACTGCTGCCGGTAAACTGTCATATTGCCTTTGACTTGGGCTTCGCTATTTTCCCAAAATTGAAATTGAGCTTAATACTCTTGAAGATTTGCGGCTAGTGACAGAAAATATTCAAGAACGGCTTAAAAATCTAAGTTTAATGATTGAACTTAAAAAACAAGGAAAACTTTTCTGAACGAACTCTCAAGAAATGCTCTACAAGTTTATAAGGGCGTGGTCCTGAGGTGACCTCAGCTGCGGCTAGCTTGAACTCCAGAATGTTCGTGAAGCTTGGCCCAATACTGGGCCTCGGCTGCGGCCTCTGGATTTTCACAGCTATGTGTATTGATTTAAGCGACAATACCGTTCCGTTTTGTATTTGGCTTGGAATGTCCATTTGGTTTTTGATTTCGATTATCTATGCAGTTCTTCATCAAAGAGCTGTTACCTATGTTTCAAAGAGATTAGTTGAAGCCGTGGTTACGGTATGGATTATTGCGAGTCTCACGTTTATGCTTTTGAGATTTTTGCCTGGTGGTCCTTTCGATCAAGAAAAAACTCTTCCTCCCGAAATAAAGGCGAACATTGAAAAAAAATATGGTTTGAACGAACCAATCATGACCCAATATTTTCACTACATTGCAAATCTTTCAAAGGGTGATTTGGGCGAGTCTTATAAATACATTGGAAGAAATGTGACGGACATTATCAAAGATAGTTTTCCGATTTCTTTTCAGCTTGGATTTTATTCTCTACTCATCGCTTTTCTCATAGGAGTGCCAGTCGGGATTTTTGCAGCGGAGAAACATAATACTTTTTGGGATAGCTCCGCGATGATTTTTGCAATCAGTGGAGTTGCATTGCCAAGCTTCGTCTTCGGCCCCTTGCTTGTGCTGTTTTTCTGTTTTGGAGTTCCATTTCAAAGTCTTAAAGGTTTATTGCCGCCAGCGCTTTGGGAAAGTCCGATTTACTATATTTTGCCGGTGATCACACTTGGAATTAGGCCCGCCGCAATTATCGCAAGGCTCATGCGCTCAAGTGTACTTGAAGTCATTCACTCAGACTTTGTTCGAACCGCAAAGGCAAAAGGGCTCACGCAAAGAGCCGTGATGTATAAGCACGTTTTAAAAAATTCATTGCTACCAGTGATTACGATTTCAGGTCCACTGTGTGCAGGAGTTCTTTCGGGATCTTTTGTAAACGAAATTATATTTGCAGTTCCGGGAATGGGTAAGCACCTCGTTCAGAGCGTAACGAATCGGGACTACCCGCTCGTACTTGGTCTCACTTTAGTCTATGCGCTCATGCTGGTGATTGCGAATCTTATAGTCGATTTGCTCTATGTGGTTGTCGATCCGAGGATTCAGCTATGAAAGAAGCGCAAAGCCTCTGGAAGGATTCGATTAAGCGGCTCAAGCGCAATCGCGCCTCGGTTTATTCTCTTTACTTTATTATCGTAATCTCACTTGTTGCGATATTTGCCAATTGGATCGCACCTTTTTCATTTGAAACTCAAAATATCGATCGCATTCTTGTGGGACCCGATGTGCACAATTGGTTTGGGACGGATAATCTTGGAAGAGATTTGTTTTCGCGAATCGTATACGGGGCTCGCATGTCAATGGCCGTCGGAATATTTACGGCATTTGTCTCTCTTATCATTGGCGGAATTTACGGAGCAATTTCAGGTTGGCTTGGCGGTTGGATCGACTCCGTGATGATGCGGGTAATTGATATCTTATTTGCGATTCCGTCTCTCGTACTTTTGATTTTGGTAATGGTCATTTTTAATTCTCTTGAAATTTTTGCGCAACCTGAACTCAAAGCACTTGCCGGAATTTTTCTGGCTCTGAGTGTTGTCGGGTGGGTTGGTTTAGCTCGTCTCGTGCGCGGGCAAGTTTTGCAAGCGAAACAGCTTTTGTTTATTGAAAGTGCCAAGGCCTCAGGAGCGGGTGATTTGGCAATATTATTTCGTCACGTTTTGCCAAACATTCTAGGCCCCATAACGGTGATGCTTACTTTCCAAATTCCTTCTAATATTTTATTCGAAAGTTTTTTAAGTTTTATTGGACTTGGACTTCAGCCACCTTATTCCTCATGGGGAATCCTCGCAAATGACGGGTGGCGCGCGAAATCTTATCCTCACATGATTATTTTCCCGGGGCTTGCGATTTTTTTGACGATGCTTGCTTTTAATCTTTTGGGGGATGGGCTGCGGGATGCGTTTGATCCTAAACAGGGTGATTGAGTTAGGGTATCAGGTATCGGGTATCAGGTATCAGTAGCAGGCACGCTGATACCTGATCTGGCAACTGGAAACTGAGACTGAAACTGAAAAACGGCAAACGGCCGACGGCTGCCCGAAGACCGCAAACAGCAAAGCCTAAACTGACTTAAGCCTATAAATCATAGCCCCAAGTTGATCCGCAATTACGCTAGCTTCAACATGATTTAAAATACCAAGTAATACTTGAGTCTCTTTAAGCGAAGCATAGCTAATCCCATAAAATCTTGCTCGTTCTTTAGGTGAAGTCTTCGCCGATCCCTCAGCTAGATTCAGAACAAC
>JAYUEB010000136.1:0-7051 GCA_043739525.1 Bdellovibrionales bacterium | reverse complement strand
TTGGCTGTTTTATTTTGTCTAAGTTGCTTAAGACAGGACCCGCAGTTGTTGCAAAACTTTTATTTGAAAACCTAAAGGCCGATGATGTCATTGAGCATGCGACTGCTCTTGGGCCTTATCTTAATTTGAAACTTCAAGTTGGCGCTCTTGGTAAATTTGTTGTCGAGCCCATTTTGAGTTCGAAATATTTTTCACGTAAATTAACTGAAAAAAATCCACGTACGATGATCGAATATTCTCAGCCCAATACTCATAAGGAACTACATGTTGGGCATATGCGAAATTTGTGTTTGGGCGATGCGCTTGTGCGCATGCTCAAATATTCTGGACACGAGATTTTAACTTCGACCTTTCCTGGAGATATGGGGACACATGTTGCAAAGTGTTTGTGGTATCTCAAGCTTCACAATAATGAACCAGTTCCAAAAGCTAATCGCGGTGAGTGGCTCGGTCGAATGTATTCAAAAGCTCACATCAAACTTGAAGATGAAGAGACAACCGATAAGGGCCCTAAAAATAAGGCCGAATTGACTGCGATCATTAAAGATCTCGAAGAGGGACGTGGTGAGTATTTCGATCTATGGAAAGAAACCAGAGAGTGGTCAATCGAGTTGATGAACCAAGTCTACAATTGGGCAGATGTGAAATTTGATTACTGGTACTGGGAGTCTGATGTCGATGCCGCCAGTGTTAAGTTTGCTAAAAAATGTTTTCAAGAAGGTAAGCTTGTTGAAAGCCAGGGTGCTATCGGGATGAATCTTGAAAGCGAAAATCTCGGCTTTTGCCTGCTTCTTAAAACCGATGGAACGGGATTATATGCGACTAAAGATTTAGAGCTTGCCCGTCGAAAATTTGAAGACGTTCATATCGAAAAAAGTATTTACATAGTCGATACAAGACAAGCTCATCACTTTAAGCAAGTCTTTCGAGTGCTTGAAATTTTGGGCTTTGAACAGGCAAAAGCATGTTTTCATCTCCAATATAATTTTGTTGAGCTTCCTGACGGTGCCATGAGCTCTCGTAAAGGAAATATCGTTCCTCTATTAAGTCTCATCAATCAGATGGAACAAATGGTAAAGGAAAGGTATCTTGCTCGCTACAAAGATGAATGGACGGATTCAGAAATTGACCAAACGGCAAAAATGATTGCAAAGGGCGCCATTCGATATGGAATGCTCCGAATCGACACCAACAAAGCAATCGTTTTTGACATGGACGAGTGGCTTAAGATTGATGGCGAATCGGGCCCTTTTATTCAATATTCTTATGCGCGGATTGCAAGTCTTGGACGAAAACTGGGATTTGATTCGAAGAAAGAATTTAAATTTGATTTGCTGACTCATGTTGCTGAGAAAAATTTAATGGTTTATTTAATGGGATTTAATTCAGTTGTTGCAACTGCAAGCGAAGCCTATCGGCCGAATTCACTATGCAATTATCTTTATGACTTAGCCAAAAAATTTAATGTATTTTATCATGAGTGCCCAATTGCAACGGCCGGAAGTGATGATCTCAAAAACGCGAGACTCGCACTTGCAATTGCGACGGGTTTTTCTATAAAACAAGGACTGGCCCTTCTCGGTGTGCCAGCCCCAGAAAAAATGTGAAAAAATGTCCTGGCTCCTGGGCATATTGTCCCTTTTGCTGACCTCAAATTCACTTCATTCGCTTCGAGATTGGCCGGGCTTTTGCTCCAATTAGTGAGAAGGAGGTGAGTATGAGCTTTTTTGTATTTTTGCTTGTTGGTATTGTCGGGGCTTGGGTAACAACAGAATTGAATTCTGAAATGCGCCATCACTTTTTTCATAACGCTATCCTTGGCGTTATTGGATCTTTGATAGGTGGTTACAGTTTTGAAATTCTGGGTGTTACGATATTTAATTTTTGGGAACAAATCGGCACAGCAATGGTCGGCACGACATTGGTTTTATTTGCGGTCAAATTGATTTGTAGACCGGACTCAGTAGGCCCAATAAGGACCCGAGGCTAGGCTTGAAGCTTTGGTTTCGAGGCCTACATAAATTGTACGACCTAAGAAAAACGGAAAGCCCCAATCAAATTGTAGAGCATTTCCGGTCCCACCAAAATTATTAAGCACGCCGTCGGTGAGAGAGAAAGGCTGAGTAATTGAGTCTGCATTTCCAACATAGAAAGTGATCGTTTGCGCACTCGCTGTTGTTTGCGATTTTTGAATTGCTGTTAGTGTCAGCTGTGAAGCAGGACAATAGAAGTCAGCTGCGTCACGGCAAGCGGCTATCGAATTATCCGGGAAATAAAGTGCATTTGATCCACTATCGATAAAACTTTGGTCGTCAACAATACCTTTGTAGGTTGTTGTGAAATTGGCAAATTCATCTGAGTTAAAAACATTTAAGGAACCGGGTACATTGTTCGTACTGGTGCCAATTCCGATAGTCATGGTTCCAACTGTTTGTGCGACTCCGCTAAATGAAATTGCAGGAAAACTTAAGATCACGCCATTGTTATCGACGGGTAATGCGCCAACCGGATTAATGACTTGAGATGCGAGTGGGAGCGCGGTGCTTGCGCAAGAAGTGGTGGTCGCACATGAGAAGTAGATGGCAAGTGTTGCGTCACTGACACAATAACTTCCGCAATCATAGAGGAGCACTCCAACACCTAAAATTCCGTTGTAGCCATAAGTTGGATCGGTTTGTAGATTTGGACAAGCAGTACTTCCTGAAACATTGGGCACAGTGTAAGTCGAATTGACGATTTGGATCGGCACAGTGACTCGTGGTTCTCCGCCAAGCCCGACATCAGCTGTTTGCACCGGGCCCCACATGCTACCACTACCAAATTGGGCGCACTCGACAACGGGAGATCCAGAGATTGAAGTGACTTGATTGAGCGTGACTCCATATGAACTGAGAACGCTTCCGAAAACTCTTAGACCGTAGCTGCCGGTATCCAGCAAAATATTAGGAATGGTCGCGCAATTGGAGGTCCCAGGCTGGCAAATGGTAACGCTAACACAAGGTTCGTTGAGGTATCCGTTAACGCCGCAATTTCCGACGTTGACACTCATGACGTTGGCGTTTGTACCGCCAGAATTGAGTGGTGTTGTTACTGTCGCCACTCCATTTGAAGATGCAGGGTTTCCAACGGTGCTCCATTGGCCGCAGTTAACAAAGCTTGCGAGTTGAAGAGTTAGCAAAAGAACGAGCGCAAATCCAGAAAAAAGCTTTTTACTCATTTCAAATCCTTTACCGAAAATTGAGCTGGCATCAAATTCGAGTCATAAACTTCGCGGAGATCAGGATGTTTTTTTATCTGTTGAATTCTCCTGAAAGTTTGCGACCTTTTGTCCCAGCTTACAGTGTGCTCTCAAAGAAAAGAGAAGCACAAAGCCAAAAAAGAATTTTGCTGGTTTTACTTAAGCTTAAGTCAGGATCATTAAGTAATTGTGTAAACTAAGAAATTAAATGAAAAATAATTGTATCAAAAAGAGACGACGTTAGACTTAAGTCGAATGAATTCGCCTTAAGTCTAGGCCACATGGACGTGCGGCGGAAAAACAAATACAGGCAGCTGTGAGCTTCTAAGAATTTGGCGAGTGACACTTCCTAATAAAAGGGATGCAATTGGTCCGGTCTGATTCGTCATTGCTATGAGGTCCGCTTTAGATCTTAAGGCTTGGTTTAAAATTACCTTAGAAAGTTGCTCGCGATTTCTGAGTAGCTTAAACTCTGCTTCGACATTCTCTCTTTTTGCGTATGCAATCATTTCTGCTGAATTCTTAAGAGCTTCCGTCTCAACAGATTCGATAAAGCTTTCGATTCTTGGCCAACCTCCAATGAGACCTGCTCCTTCCATGACGGTCATGGATTCAGGAATGGTGAGAACGTGCATGAGCACGATTTCAGATTTTAAACTTCGAGCGAGCTGCACAATTGTTCCGAAATCAAAACGAGCGGCTTTTGAAAAATCAGTAGGAACAAGAATTCGACAAAATTGATGAACAGGATCTGCTTGCGAATTGACAACTAAAACGGGTAGTTGGGATTCAGCTAAAAGAGTCTCAACAAACGAACCTGGAAATGAATGGGACTTCTCAGTATTTTCTTCTGGCAAATGAGTGATGACAGCAATTGCTCCCGTATCAGAGTCTTTAGCGTAATCCATAATCGCTCGAACCGATTGTTTGCGAGAATTGACTGTTTGTAGAATGAACTCGGGTGCATCTGTTGAGCGCTCTTCGTAAGCTTGTAAATTTTCATCTGCTATTTTTTTTGCTAGACGCATGAACTCATTGCCCCATTCATCGTCAAAATGGGCGGGCCAAGCCAAAAGATCGGGGCTTACGATTGAGGCGATCTGACTCCGAAAGGAAAGCTGTTCAGTAAAATTAAAAATAGTTTCGTAAGCTTTAGCAAGCTTATCCTGAGGCTGAAACAAGGCGTTTGTGCTGATGATGACTTTTGGTTTCATAGCCAGCTCCTTTGCAATTCTCATCTTCTCAATAAGCAATTGCAAGTTTAGAGCCAAATATGAAAAATTAGTGAACCGTTTTTTCAACAGTCTTTGCTGTTCCGACTGGGTCTTTAGAGTTGTCCAATATAATTTTCACAAGTTTTGCGTTTGCTACAGATTTTTCTTTTATACAGGCTGTAAAAAAAGCATTAAACAAGTCCGCAGGAATGCCAGCAGCTATGGCATCCTCTTTGGTAACATCTTTGGAGTCTTCGCTGATTCCCATGGTAAACGTCACTTTGTTTTGTGATGGACCATCGTTTTTTTCGCACGCTGTGATTCTTAAATTCTGTGGCAGAGCATTCGCGACGTCTTTCGCTTTACTCAGACCCGCCATATAGTTTCTTCCGACAAATATTAGGGCGACAATGATGCAGCCAGCGACAGCCCAATCTATCAATCCCGCCTCTGCATTTGGAATAACAAAATTAAAAAGTGAATGAGATTCGTTTAATCTATGATGAATATCTTCGATGAACAAATCATAAGCTTTGTCTTTTTTAAACTGCTTTCCGCGATAAGAAACTCGCGCTTCAGGTAGTAACTTGAGCTCATCACCACCTTCGAGAATAATTTTGTTGCCGAGTTGTTTCGCGACTGGAAGTTTCGTTTCCAAATTGACATGATTTTTATTTAAATAAGAAATTATTCCGCGAGATTCTTCTTTCGTCATAAAAACACTGACATTCGTCAACAATTGCCCAAGAGTTTTAGATTGATTGATCATATCTGTCGCGAGAGCGGCTCGAAATCGCAAATCAGAGGCTACGGGATCTGCGAAGGCATTGCCCGCATAAATTTGGGTAAATATAAAAACGAAACTGAGACTTAAATTGAGTAAGAGTTTCATATTCGACCTCGAGGTTTAAAACTTTCGTCAGTACTTAAATTGTCACAGAATTGCATCACACTGATAAGTCCTGAATGCGGGCTTTAGGTCCTTGGTCTTGGTTTTCCTGAGCTTGTCACTGGTGTCTAAGCATCAGACAGTCAGATCGTCTCTGGAGTATTTAGAAATGGCACCAAAACTGCTATCCGCTTAGGTATGAATTTACTTAGAGCTCTTTCGATCTTAGCGGTCATTGCCTTGTCAGCTATTGCGAATGCCGATATTATTTCACCTAGCGGACTGGAACTTGAACTTACGTTTAGCGCAACGGTTGGGGTGCCTGGCACCGATGTAAATGATGAAAAGGCGGTCGAGGATGCCATTCGACTTCAGCTTCATCACTTGGTCGGAGTTTTTAGAAGAAATCAATATGCAACTTTGATTGGAGAAAAGCCGATCGATGATACTGGGGTTATTGCAGCGGGACCTCTTAAATCTTATTTTATTTTATCTCGCGAAATACGACACGACCATATCGAGGTAAAATACTTCGCCACAATGCAGGCATTAACTCAGCAGAATTTTCGGCTTTTCGATAAGGATGAGGCTCCAAGAAAAATAAAGCTCATTTTTCCAGCTAATCCTTATAATGCCTTTTCTTCTAATTGTGTTCCTCCAGATCTTTTAGACAAAACAGCTTTTTTCTACGACTGGAATATATTTAAACCTGCTTGTATGAAGACAGAACAAGATCGTCAGAATGTTGAAAGAGTCGAAGCCCAAGTGAAGGCTATTCCGCAGTTGTCACCGGATATTAAACCTGATTATCAAAGACTGTTGTCTCAAGCCAATTCGGGTCGGGGAGAGCTTCGAATTGCAAGCTTGTTAGGTTTTTACGAACCCAATAAAGAGGATAGCGATTCGAGAGATAATTTTAATCAAATTTTCAAACAATTGACGACAAAAGAGCACTTTGTTCAAATCGCAAATCTAGCGAATACCAATATGCTGGCCAATCCTACTCGAGATAAGCAGCCTTATGTAGAACTGTTAAGAGCTGCCACTGAGACGACACCTGCAATACGTCTGTGGCTTTCGCTATCATATACTCGAGGTCCAAATCCAAAGAACTTCGCACAGCGCGCTCGCTTTGCCATTGAAAAGACCGATATCGTGACCTATTGGGGGCATTCGGGTTTAGGTAACTTCTGGAATTTTGATTGGATTGCAAAACAAGATGGGATGGGTCCTATTCGTTTCTCGGGTCAGTACCAACTTTTTTTCATTCAAGGTTGCGATAGCAATCTCTATTACTCGGTTCCATACATTATGTCAGGCCAATCGGCGGTTGTGACGGCAGGGTACTCACTCTTTTTTGGTGAAAGATATCCTGAAGTTTTAGAGATTTTGAGAACTTTTTATGACGGCAGTCTTTTTGGAAAACGAACTTGGATGTCTATGCTGACCGATGTTGAGACAAAAGAAAAAGAGCAGGGCGAAGTTTCTCTCATTAATGTCTCAGGAGTCTCTCACTAATTTAAACGATAAGTACACTGCATATCTTCAGCAAAAGATCGACGATCGGAATTGCGAAGAACTGAGAAACTAGCCGCAAATATTTTGCCGTTTTTGTCGGGCATATTAAAATTGAAGTTAGTAACATCTAAACCCATTCCGAAAACGTCATTTCCGGGAACACCGATGAATGTGAAATTCGCAGCATTTGGG
>JAYUEB010000135.1:0-7056 GCA_043739525.1 Bdellovibrionales bacterium | reverse complement strand
GGAGGCAGTTAATAGAAAAATAGCTATCGTCTATGAGGGCGTAGTTATTAATTCGAAGATTGCAAAATTGGGATCAAATCAAGAAGAAATAAAACAGCAGCTTAAGGTCATTGAAAGCGAAATGGATAATTCAAAAGTGGGTGTCTATATGCAAGATAAAGTTGGTGCGCTCCTCAATTCGCATGTTTTTTGTGAAGCTGTGACTAGGCACTGCTTATCTCCAGATAAAAAGCCGGTTGAGATCGACGCTCTCAGAGAGGTTTTTCCAGATATTTCGGAATCCAACGCTAGAACAGGTGCCGATCAACGAAAGCGCACTTTTGAAAAAGCGGCGACAACCAGCGTAAAATAATTTTATAAAATAAAGACGAATAAAATAGACAGTCCTTAGCCATAAGCTAGGGACTGTTTGCATTTGGGCCCAAGCAAGTTGGCCTCAGATTTTGCACATCTATAAGTCTAAGAGTCGAATATAAATTTAACGGCGTTTAAGAGGTTCCTCGTGCGAAAACTGATTACAATTTTGAGCTTGCTTGCAGTTTCTCTGTCAACTTTTTCGACAGCAAACGCAAAGACGATGAGCTGCAAAGACTTTATCAATATGGGCGGACAAAACTTTTTTTTCGACTCTGGTGATACGATCGGAATTCGAAATGGAGAAGTTCTCTTTCAACACTTTGAAACAGACTCGCTTATTCGAACCGGCATGATTTTAGATCGGATTCAAACGGCACGCATAGTTGCAGACGGCACCCGAATCGTTGTCGAAGGCTTCATGGGAAGCGTTTTTGATGTTCATGTTTATGATATTCTTACTGGTCGAATTTTAATAAGGCTTGCGGCAGATCGTAGATCTAAGACGACCGTCAGCAGTGATGGTAATTTGCTCGCAAACAGTGATATCGATCGTCTCATTATTAAAGATATCAATACCAACACGACTATCAAATTTGTTGATTCTAAGGTTTTAGATGCTGTCGCTTCTCTCGGTGGGACTCTTGAATTTAGTCCTGACTCAAGAATACTCTATGTCAAAATATTAGGTAAAATCATTCGTGAGTATGATTTAAGTCAGTTGCCTAAAAGCACTTCAGAAATTTAATTTTTAGCATTGAGCTTTGTTGAAATTTTGCTAAGACGTCTAAACGCGGTGAGGGCAGATCCGATTGCAATCACCCAGAGTATTGCTTCGGCTAATTGGATGTAAGTGAACCTTCCTTCATCTGGTAGAAAGGGCGCCACTAGCGCCAATAGAGTCAGTAGAAACATGCGCTGTTGTTTAGCCATAGGCCCAACAAAGTGAGTCCCGCCACCAACAGATGTCCCGAGTACTCGAATATATGCCGTAAACATCGCGGCCAATGCCGCAGATAGCGCAAGTGACATCGAGATGCCCGGGCAAAATCCAAGTCCCACTAAAATAATCGAATCAGAAAAACGATCTGGAATTTCGTTGTAGAGTTCTCCTGTCGGAGTTGTTTTTTTGTGTTCAACTGCGACCATTCCATCCATCAGATTACAAAATAGCCGTAGTTGAATACCAGCCGCCGCTAAGAGGATCCAATAGTGAGAGCATGTAAAAAACCAAGCAGCAAGACAGGCAAAGAATATGCTCGCAATCGAAATATGATTTGGTGTTACGCCGGCATTTGCAAGTAAAGCAGCAAACTTTTGAAAGAGAACGACGCCTCTTGATTTGATTGGTCTGCGTGCGCCGATATTTTCACTCATAGACTACCACCTCGAAATAAACGCATCAGATGAAAAAACATCGGAGCAGTCAAAATTAAACTGTCGAGCCGATCAAGCAGGCCACCGTGACCGGGAATCAATTGGCTAAAGTCTTTCAACTTGAAATTGCGTTTGACGGCGCTAAAAACGAGATCACCAAAAATACCTGTGATTGAAATCGTTGCACCCATTATGAGAGATTGCGGAATCGTGAGCTGTAAGAAACTGGGCCCGAGATAAGAGAATAAAAGCATCGAGCCAAGAACTCCACCAATGAAACCAGCTTCGGTTTTGTTTGGACTTAGAATCGGAACAATTTTTTTCTTTCCAAAAGCTTTTCCAGACAAAAATTGCAGGATGTCGTTCAACTCTGTTGTAAACATGAGAATGAGGATGGCAAGCCTTGCCTGATCAGTCGAAGTCCAAAGGCTATGTTCAAGAGACATAAGGGCTGGAATATGACTTAAATAATAGCTCACCAGAAGTGACCCAAAGACGAGAGCGAGTAGTCTTGGGAAGTTCTCGATATCAGGCTTAAGTAAAATCACAACTGGGAACACCCAAATAAGCATCAGTGGAACAAGAGCATAAAATAAGGTCGTCCAGCCGAGATAGATCGCTAAATATTGTAATACGGTACACGCTTGAAGGACAAAGAGCACAGGTCGGTGATTGGTAAAGAGTGGACTGTTTTTCGTAATTTCACGAATTCCAAAACACGAGATGACAAAAAATAAAATAAGGACAGCGAGTGGACCGAGTATCAACGCAATTGTTGGCGGTACAATAATGAGCCACCAAGAGCGGACGATCGTCTTTACTTTCGAAAAGGTTTCATTGTGTGGCTTTGTTTTGGCAAGGTAAATGGAAACAATCGTTGCTATACTGAGAAGGATATAAACTCCGCACAAAGCTGTGACGAAGGCCGTGTGGCTTTCGGAATGCGCGCTGAAAAAATCCATCAAGTGCTCCTAAGGAGTTCTGGAATCGACTTTCTAAGTAAGGTTCGAATTGGCCAAAGGCTCGCTAAAATTGTTGCAACAAGTGGCAAGAAGAGGGCTTGAGCATAATGTTTTGGTAAAAACTCGACATAAATATCGTAAGCGCGCGTCACTCCTGGGGCAGGTGGCATTGGGATTCCGCGTGCTAGAAAAGCCTGATCAATTGAGACTGCGATTAGAACTCCGAGAAGACTTCCGAAAAGTCCGAGGAGAGAGTTTTCGATAAGCAAGATAACAAAGAGGCGTGCGCGTTTTTCGCCGTTAGCTCTTAGTGCTCCGACTTCACCAGAGCGTTCAAGTAAACTGACTGAAATCGTATTAAAAATTCCGAGGCCAATGATGACCAAAATAATTGAGCGAATAAAATTAAATTGAGCAGCGAGAAAGTCGATCGAGTTTTGATAGTATACTTTATCTAATATTTCAAAGCGAACGGGTTCAATATTAGGATTTCGAGCGGTCATTCCGCGGGCGGCTTCATCCCAGTACTCAACACCTTTGGTTGCAATTGAGTAAAGCTCGACGCCCTTTGTATCTAAAAGTTTTTGAGCTTGCTGGAGATGAACTCTAAAAAATGAATCATCGATAATTTTTTTACCTAGGTGAAAGATCCCTGCCACGTGGAGATCCGCGCCGTTTAGTTGGCCGTTCACAGTTTGAATAAGGAGAGTGACCGTGTCGCCCGCTTTAACACCTAAGCTATTTGCGAGACCTTTACCAATGACAATGTCATCAATATTTTGAATCTCGCCGCCGTCGATAAAGTTCATGTGGTTAAAAAATTTATTTTCGCGCTCAGGTAAAATTCCTTCGCCATGCCCCCCAAGAGTCATTCCGCCTTTTACAATAAAGCTGTAAAAAGAAACTCTTGGAAAAACGTCGACGACGCCCGGACTTGCAAGCAATTGTTTTTCGACTTCATCTGAATTTTGAATCCAAGCTGTCCATGGCTTTTCTAAAACTTTACCATAATAGCCTTTTGGAAATACCTGGCCAAAGCCATAATAGCCGTGAATGGTGTTCTCTCGATAAGAACTGATGATACCAGTATTGTATCCTTGAAAAATCAAAAGTGCGGCGGCACCAAGCGCAACCGTAATAAGGCTTGCAAGTGTACGACGTGTATTGCGAAAAAGATTGCGCCAGGCGAGTTGGGCAACAGCAAAAAAGTTAGCCATTAAGAATGTTCTCCTGCTTGAAGAAGTCCATCTTTCATTTGATAGATGGTTTCAGCATGGCTGACGAGGTGCGAGTCATGAGTCGAGAAGATAAAGCTCGTCTTTTCAACCCGACGTAATTCTTTGAAGGCGTCGATAATTTTACTGGCGGTTCCTGAATCGAGATTGGCTGTCGGTTCGTCAGCCAAGACAACGGCGGGCCGCTTTGCGATTGCACGAGCGATGGCGACACGTTGTCTTTGTCCGCCAGATAGTTCTGAGGGCTTTTTCTTAGCATGATCAGCTAGACCTAAAAGGGCTAAGATCTCCATTGCGTGTGTTTTCATTTTTATTTTATCAAAACCAAGAGAGGGCAAAAAATAGGAAGTGTTTTCGAGAACAGTCAGAGTTGGAATCAGGTAAAAGGCCTGAAAAACAAAGCCGATCTTGTGAAGTCTAAAATCTTCTTTCTCCGATTCGGTTGTGCCTGAGATTTCTTTTCCTTCAAAGATCAATTTGCCTTCGCTTGGGACATCAATGAAGCCGAGCAAATTGAGAAGCGTTGTTTTGCCAGATCCTGATGGGCCGACGATGCAAGTAAAGCAGCTCTTAGGAATCGTCAGATCAATACCTTTTAAGACCGGAACCTTTTGGTGATTCCATAAGTAGTTGTAGCGCAAGCCGTCTATTCGATAAAGATCTTCCATATCCCATGATGTTAAATTCGCGAAGGGGGAGAGTCAATGTTGCGCAAAATTAAGTCGTGATGGTCCTGAATCTTAAGATAGCATTTGTAAGTGTTCTGAAATAAAGTTTGAATTGAAAACATGCACTAGTAAAAATGAGGTGAAGATATGAAGAGACAACTCCAAGCGATCGCAATTTTAATTTTAACATCTGTGAGTGTGTTTGCCGCCGACAATCCTGAAGAATGGGTGCAGAAGGCCGATAACATTCGTAACCCGGCTGACTCATACGAGATGACGATAAAGGTGACGACTCCTGAGAATACCTCGATCTATCACACTTACTTAAAAGGCCAGGATAAAACTTTGATTGTGACAAAAGAGCCTGCGCGCGACAAAGGTCGCAATATGCTCATGCTCGATCGAGACTTTTATGCTTATATTCCAAATCTCAAGCGCTCGATGCGCCTTTCACTTTCGCAAAAACTTTCGGGACAAGTGGCGAACGGAGATATTTCCAGAACACGGTGGTACGGGGATTACGCTCCTCAAATTGAAAAAAATGAAAGTAGTGAAGTCCAGCTCTTATTAAAAGGAAAAAAGGAGAACCTGACATATGCTTGGGTAAGGCTTTGGCTCAAGAAACCGAATTTTCAGCCAGATCGAGCCGAGTATCTTGCGCTTAATGGTAAAACCATTTTGAAGCGTGCACGATTTGAAAATTACAAAACGATGGCGGGCGCTTTACGTCCAACGATGTTGACGATTGAGGATACAGACAAAAAGAGCAGTTCAATCGAGATTCAAGAAATGAATAAGAAAGATATGCCTGATAGCTTTTTCACTAATAGAAATATGGAAACTCTTCGGTGAATTTGAGAGGCCGTCAGATTTTCATATCACTGATGTGCCTGATGCTTGCAAATGTTGCTTTAGCAAAAAAAAAACCTGCTGAACCTGAAGAACATTTTCAAACTGACTTTAGCATTTCTCCGCGTTATGAATATATCGCGAGCGGATCAGAGACGCTCGCCAATCGAGCGATTGTGACCTCCAAACTTTCGATACAGAAAAGCTGGTTCAGCTTTGTCATTGAGGGATTTGGCGAATTCGATAATGTCCCTGCTCAAGATCAGATTCGTCGCACGCCGAACACAGGCTACTTACAAGAAGCATATATCGAAGGAAAATGGAGCTCCCTCTATATTCGACTCGGCAAACAAGCTTTACGCTGGTCTGATACTTGGGTGATTCCGTCTCTTGATGTTTGGACGGGGCGCAGATTCAATCGCTTTCTATTTGATCCGCAGACCGAGCAATTCAATCATTCAACAGGCGCAAGTCTCTCGTACGCCGTGCAAAATTTTTCAATTGATCTTGTCGGAATTACGAATCTAGGAGAAAGCACTTTCCCAGAACCTTATCCTGAAACAGTTCCGGGTTATCGACAAAGTGATACGGGTTATGGAGGTCGAATTCAGTACGACATATCGGGTTTTCATTTTTCGGCTTTAGCGGCCCAGCAGGCAACGCGATTTTATTCGGGAGCAACCGCTAATTATGCATTTGATTCTATTGTTCCGAAGCTAGAGGCTGGCTACAAAATGGATACGAATGATCCGACGATTATTGGATCTTCAATTCAAAATCCCACGAATACTTATTTCGGAACCGTTGGTATCGATTTCTTTATTGGACGCTGGACTATAACACCTCAGTTTACTGGCTTTACAATTCCAGATCCTAAAATTGAATACCAAAATGAGGGAATTGCCTACATCAGTATCACATATCAGGCAGATCCGCACGATCTGCAGGCGGCTGCATATTACAATACCGTCAATCAAGATTCCTTTTTAACTCTCACTTACAACTACCATCTCAATAATCATTTCTCGATTGGTGGATTTATTCAAAGATATTCTGGCGATATCAATGTCACTGAGCCAAGCCTGTATGCTGAATATCAAAAAATTATTGGTGGCAATGGTGTTGCTACAGGCGCAAGAATCGAAGCGATTTTCTAAACCTCTTCATTGAAATCGAGATTTTTTCCGTAAGTGTCTTTCAAAAAATAAACGGCAAGTGATGCCATCGAAAACACAACGAGCGCCATAACACACGCCGACTGTTGCGAATTGAAATTTTTCTTGAGAAGTAGGAAGGACAAATTGAGCGGAATCACAGCTGATCTCACAAAATTAGGAACTGAAGTTGCAGCCGTTGATCTGAGGTTTGTACCAAACTGCTCGGCAGTAAAGGCAATGAGGACGGCCCAGTATCCACCCGTAAATCCCATGAGGGCGCAACAGGCGTAAAACAAGTGAGCGTTATTGCCGATGGCGAAAAGAAAACTAAGCACTGAAATGATTCCGAGTGCGAGTCCAAAAAAGATAGAGCGTCTACGACTTTTCAAGTATTGGCTGAGTAAGCCGTAGAAGATATCTCCAAAAGACATGCCGACCGTTCCGAAAAGAAGAG
>JAYUEB010000134.1:0-2340 GCA_043739525.1 Bdellovibrionales bacterium | reverse complement strand
GTAGACGAGGTTTTTTCTTGAAATATCTAATAGTCATCAATGACCAATTTATTCGCAAAGGCGCTTTTGCTCAGGCTGAAAAGCTGATCAAAAAATTGGATCGCCTTGAGGTCGACCTAGATTCTTTTCGTGATCATGATCAAAGACTTTTTTCAAGTTGGTATGACCTCACTTTTCGCGAGCAACGTCAAAATATTACAGAGCAAGAAGATATCTATCAGTCACTATGCAAGTTCCATAACTGGATGATCGCACTGACAGAAATGCATCACATTTCTATGCCGAGGGCTTACTTCATGTTGCAACAAGAAGAAGAGCATTTTAAGAACGGAACCGACAAAGAGAGATCCGAAATTGAAGCTCTTCGCTTCAAAAGGGATGAGTTTATTCGTCGGCAAATCTCTGCCGAAAATAATTACTCAGATATCGATGATGACGATATTGACGAAGAAATCGAGCGTGGAGACTCCGAAGAATCTTCAGAGCTTAATTTGATTCGTGAAATGTCAGACGTAAAACTTCAGAAACTTTGCATGGATCGGGGCGGGGCCTTTGCTATTTTGTCGATGATGCTCAGATATGCAAACTCATCTGAAGACTATGCTTTGCTATTGCGGATTTGGGAAATGACACCTGAAAAACATCAGCTCGCATTTTCAAAAGAGTACGCCAAACAAACTGGAAAATCGCTTAAAAAATTTATTGAAGAAACCAGAGAGTTTTTAAAGGCAACATTGTCTCCAGAAGAAGATGATTTTGATGAGGATGAAGAAGATCTCTCCAATGAAGAGTTTATTGGTTCGCGGTCTTCATCTCGTAAACCTTTTAGTGGTTTTGCTCCGAAAATGAATGCCGAAGATCTGGAAGGAATTAAGCTTCTTTATCGTAAGTTAGTTCGACAACTCCATCCGGACTTGCAGGGCTCGGCCCAAAATCAATGGCAAAAGAAAATGTGGGACCGAGTTCAAGCTGCCAATCGTAGATTGGATCGCCGACAACTTGAAAAGCTTTTGAGACTTGTGATGATTCGCAATCGTAGTTTGAATGACCTTACGATCAGTGAAATCTTAGAGAGCAAACTATGGCTCAAAGAGGAGCTCGATAACTTAAGTGACGAAGCTCGTGGACTTAAAAAATTACCGGCCTGGGGTTTTTCGAGAAAAAGAGATCTGAGTTCGCTTAAGAGAAAACTTTCAAAGCCACTCGAGACTCAGCTCTTTGAGTTGCACAATCATATCGCTGAAATTAAAAGGCAGCATGCTGCGCTTGAAAGAATGAATGCTTCGAGACAAAAGCAGTTAGAAGAGAGTCCGAGACGACCGAATCGAAACAGAAGGCGGGATTCAGAAGGTACCTGGTAACATTTAGCAATGCAGAGCTCTAGCCATAGAATTCAAAAAAAAAGGGAAGCTTAAGCTTCCCTTTTTTATTTTAGCTTTGTCCGGCTAGGACTCTGCATTGCTAAATGTTACCAGGTACCTTCTGAACTCAGAAGTAGCCTTCATCATCGTCGCCTTCAACTTCTTCGTCTTCGCTATCTTCTTCTTCTTCGAAGTGTCCGACTTCAGTTGTTCCGAAACCTTCGTCATCAAGTTCTTCTTCAAGACCACTCAATGCAGTGTGAGCAGCGCCTGTGTCTTCACCGTGGTTCGTCTCAGCTTGGTCATGAGATTCTTGGTGCATGGCTTTTTTAGGAGCGGCTTTTTTTGCAGTAGCAGCTTTTTTAGTCGCAGCCTTTTTAGGAGCGGCTTTTTTAGTCGCCTTTGCAGCCTTTTTTGCAGTGGCTTTTTTAGCAGTCTTTTTTGGGGCTGCTTTTTTAGTCGCTTTTTTAGCGGTTTTTTTAGTAGCCGCCTTTTTAGCAGTTTTTTTAGTAGCTGCTTTTTTCTTTTTCTTAGCCATGACAATCTCCTTCATTAGACTTCATATTTAAAACTTCATCTCTTGGCCTATTTTCAGGCGTCAGAGTCATTATTTTAATTCTAAACTTCGACTATTTAATTTAACCAAAATTCAATATCTTGCCTAGCAAAAAATTGATCAGACGCAAGTTACTATGAAATTTTTTGGGTCAAAAAAAAGAGAGTCTTGCTAGCGGCAAGACTCCCATATTCCCGAAAAACTCTACTTTTAGCCTAGAGGTTGTTCAAGATCAGTTGTGTATATTGGCTTGGGACGTTCACGTTTAAGAAAAATCCACCATCTTTTTGAGTCGAAGAGGTGTACTTAATAGCGTAAATCGCACCTACGTTGTTGTTGTTATTATCGTTCAAATGAAAACTAGTCGAGATCGTTGGATCGAAAGGCGTATTTACAAAGAGGCCGATCGACATTTGACCTATA
>JAYUEB010000133.1:0-2341 GCA_043739525.1 Bdellovibrionales bacterium | reverse complement strand
CGATACAATACAGGAGACTACCCTGGACCGGTTTTAAAATATATTTACCTTTGTGATCTATAATTCCTGCCCTTTCTCCAACAGTAACATTAGCGTATCCATTAAAGAATTTAGCTCGGCGGTCAAATTGCTCTGGAATAACAATTTTTCCTGAAATATCGATAAAGCCCCAGGCCTTACCTTTCCTAAAGCTCGCCATCCCATCTGAAAATGAATATGCAAAAGGGTCATATTCTGGCGCCCTTAGTTTTTTATCAACATCTGTTGGTGGCTCCATTTTTTCAGTCGGGGACATAAATAACTGTTTACCATCTTGCCCAAGATAAAAGAATTGTCCGTCTTTCCTTGCAGTCACTGGACCTTCATTTGAATTATCTATTTCTTCCCAATCTGATCCTACCTTCATAAAATGATCATTAATCAAATACGCTTTACCATCAGCATCCTTTACCGATGCGATCCCGTTCCAAAAACAATCTGCATGAGTAAATTTTGGCTCCTGAACCCAGTCGCCTTTCTCATTAACATACCCGAATTTTCCGTCTGGAAGTGCCGCAGGGTAGGGGGCCTGACAGGAAGCCATTGCGCCCAAATTGCCACCAAGTTTCAGTTCTTTAAATTTAGTTGGAATACTTAGCTTCCCTGTCGAGTCCATAGCCCCTTCTAAGCTATTTACATAAACTTTAAATAAAGCATGCTCACATTTATTTTTTGCATTAGCAGTTGTAGAAACGAATGAAAGAACAACAAAAAGGCTATTTAATAACCGACATTGAATTTTCATAAATTAATTATCTCCTTCGAATATAGACCCTTGCCAGATCCAGCATGCCGCAAATTTAATTTCGGAACTTTTTTATAATGGTTCAAGATGCAATCCTCTGCTTTGAGCCGTGTGCCGTCTCAGAAGTTATATCCTCCACGGATAAGTCCCTCGCGAGCAAACCCTGAAGCTCCAAAAGAGCAAGCGTCGAAGAAGAAACTCCAAAAAAATAAGACCTGCCATCTTTCAAATTAACAAGTAAGCCCTTTTGCCAGAACTTTAGATTATAAAAATAATAACGAAATTTTACTTTTAACCAAAATTCAAGGGAAAATTGAATGGGCCTTTTAAGGCTAACAGATGAAATCTCAGATAATGGAATCAAGTAAGAATAATAGGAAATGCTTTTTACAACTAAGTGCTTATTCATCACGATAAGTTTCCGCGGGATAAGACAAAGAAATCCTTGCATTAAAGTAACATCAAAGATTCCCCTTAAAAGTATCAAAAAATATTTTGAAAAAAAGATGGGAGCATTATTTAAACCGAAATAAAAAATCAAATGCTCATAAGCAGAATTAAAATGAAATACGGTAAAAAGTCCGCAAGCCATGGTGAAAAGTTCTAAAGTTTTAAGTGGCGGAAAGCGCAAATTTCTAATCCACCGAACCTGATCGTTTTTAAATTCTTTTGTTAAAAATATTCGAAGAAAAAAAAGTGTCGTAATAGCAAATAAAAACTCGAGGATATTTAAATCATACCTAAATAACAACGGCGGAGCCGTAGTCGCAATATATTCTTGGTCTGGTGTAAAAACCTTTTTAAGGATTTCGTTATATCTCTCAGGGGTAATTGTACTTAAAACTTTATAAGGCGAGATCGATTCACCATAATGCCTGCGGATAAAGTCAAGTTGCTGTGCTCGTCTTAAGAGATCTGGAGCTTCGTGTCCTTGTAAATCGTAATACGAAGTCTGAAGTTTTAAAGCCTCATAGACTTGATCGTCCTTCATTTGGCCAGTCGCCGCTTCCTCGGTGATATATTTTTGAGCCTTTTTAACATTTTCATAAAAGTGGGAGGCCGTCGTATCAAAGCTAACAAAAGAAAAACCAAAGCCATGATCCGTGCTCGTGTAACCTCTAGCCGTATAGGTTTCCCCACTAACATTCCTAATTTCTTTCATCAAACGATGTGCTAAGAATTCAACATAAGAATTAGCAACTTCATGTTCTTCAGCTGAAACCTTCCAAAGCTTTGTTCCAAGTTTGGCTTCGGGGGTTCCGTCAGTGACACTTTTAAGGACGTAGGGCCCTTTTTTAATTTTTGGGATTTTAAAAATGCGTGGAGGAAGCCCAGATCTTGAAGGGATTTGCCCCCACCGAGCGTAAATTTGTTCAAGTATTTTTTGTTGGTCAAATTTACCAGCAACAAAAAGAACCATATTTGCCGGGTGATAATAGTTCTGATAGTGGTTTTGCGCTTGAAGTGCAGTTAACCGCTGGGTTGAGAGTTGTTCTTCTGTCAGCGTAAAAGGTTGATCATCACTGATTCCAAATTCACTTTTCCAAAAGGGCGGCA
>JAYUEB010000132.1:0-2341 GCA_043739525.1 Bdellovibrionales bacterium | reverse complement strand
TCTTCCTTTTGAGGCGTAGGACCCGAGGTTCTTCACCAAATCATTCTAATCCGTATGAATGCCTTGAATGCAGGGGCTCGGCTTAAAGCCGATGTCGCCAATTTTGTTCAAACTTATCCTCTGAGTCGCCACGACAAAGAGTTGCAGTCGGCACTTCAAGTTCTCGACAGACAAGAGTAAAACTAGACATTTGTCTGACATGAGTTTTCTTTGAAAATCGACCAAAATCGTCGATCATACATGGAGGAGAAATACTCATGAAATCAGCTGTTATTTTGCTTATCGGGACTTTCATTTTTTCAACCGCTCAGGCAAAAGATCAGCCACTCACGCAAATTGATATGCTGATTTACAATTCTAGTAAAGTTGCGAACTACGACGAGTGGATCACAAAATTTGTTCCAGAAAAAGAACGTGATTCACGACGAAAAATATTTAAAGCGGTCTTGAAAGAAAAATTTCCGGCTCTGATGCAGAATCAAGACGAAATTTTGTTTTACAATTCTGGAAGTCACAAAATGGAAAGCTTAACCATTATCTCGCTTTTTGGAATCAACCACTATTTTTTGAATGGCAAAGATGTTTCAAGCTATCCGGGAGAGTCGACCGAACGTTGGATGGGACGAGTATTTTCGTTTAAGACAAGTTCGAATTTTTTGAATCTTTTTACGCCTGAGGCAAATGCGGACGAATCAGTCGCTTTGGGCGAATACCTGGGAGCTGCGATTACGTCAGCAGCTAAAGATACTTCGGCAAAATATGGTAGCGTGAGTGTCAGAGTTAGTGGTTCTGGTTACACCAGAACAGATGTGGATATGCCAAGTAGAGACGCGGTTGAAACGCTTAAAAAAGAAATGCAGGCACGTGTATTAAGTGAAATGAAAAATTTAAAAGATCTGCAATGCATAGAGACTAGAGATGCAAAGTACGCGGGAGCTAAATTTAGCACTGATGTAGATGGTCGAAAAATGACATTTACATCAAAACCTCAAGATGAAATGCCAAGTTTTGGCCTCACCATCGCTGATGCCACTAACAATAACGTGAGATCTGAAGCACTTTACAATCAGGCGTCATCCAATTTTTCCGTACGCAGATACAAAGATGGTCAATTCTCAACTGAATCTAATTCAACTGGCGCAAAGAATTTGGTCAAAAGCCTCTCGTCACCTTTTTTTACAGACGATCGAATGAAAATGGTAAGTACCTATATGACCAAAGAAGAGGGGCAACAGACCGCCAATTGGTTGAATAAAGCGGATCCGGACGACGCTAAAAATTATCTTGCATGTTTGCATGTTGGATATATCAGTGCTGCCAGCAGCAAAGACTCCCGCTATCCGCGAATAATAGGGGGGGTTGAAGAAGAAAATATTTATTTTATGCAGTATCTTAGACAGAGAACAGATGCCCTGCAAAACAAACAGCTGCTGGATGCATGTCGAATTTATGCTGAAATTGCGTCTCTCGATTATAAAAAATCTGAGATTCCAAGATCATATAATCCGTTTAGTGATAATTATTCGGCACGCTCAAAACTTGATTCGGATCAACAAGCTCTAAAAGAAAAGCTAGCTCAAATTCCTGAGAATTATCGGGAGATAGCTAACAGTAGTATCTGCAATCGGGCGGGTGATACGATTGGCAGAGAGGTTGCTGCCGATGATTTCAGCGCGCCAGAAAACGTCCAATTTATGAACCTTGGCCCCTCTGAAGTAAAAGAGGTTCATGACATGTGTTTTGAAAATCTTATTTCGCGTTTGCCATCTGATAAACCTTCATTTTTCGTAAGTATTCAAGCGCGCCTAAAGGCAGCTCAAGAAAATAATTCTTTAGCTCGTGAGAAATCGAAAGCCTTTAGCCGTAGGCTTTCGAATCTTGAGAAAAATGTGAGTCTTTCTGAAGCCGCAACGGCCTGCTGCCGAATGAAACCATGCCGAGAGGCCATGTCTGCCGAAGCAAAAGTTATCAAAGATTCGAAAGAGACCGTTAAATAAATATCAGTTCGAAAAATAAATTGGAAAGCTGACCGTCACCTGATTGTTCGCAGGTGGCGTCGGGAAAGTCCAAGTCTTTAAGCGGCTGACCACACAATTTCCCACTTGAGGATCTTCTAATTCGGTCGACTTAACTTTTGCGCGAGTCACAGCACCTCCGGCGCCGATGTCCCATTCAATAATAAGTTTACCAAATAGATCTGGCCTGCGATTGAGCTGTCTTTCATAACAGGCTTTGATGGCATTCGAGGCTAAGGCGGATAAAAGCCCTTTTTGCCTTAGCTCAAACCTATCTCCAGGCGCTCTGAGGCCCCAATTTAGCTAAATCCGATATCAATGTGTTA
>JAYUEB010000131.1:0-2343 GCA_043739525.1 Bdellovibrionales bacterium | reverse complement strand
AGAAAGGCAGGTCCATGGCCAGTTCCCCCGTCAAACACTCCGGCTTTGTCGCCCTGATGCGCTTTGGCTATGGCGCGCGCGGCGATGGCGATCTTGCCTCCGCCGCCGCCGACCCGCGCGGGTTTCTCAAGGCCGAACTGGCGCAGCCGGGCATAGCCTTGCTGGAGGGCGCGGATTTGCAGGTCAGCAAGGCCTGGCAAAGTGATAAATTGCTTCAGTCTCAACGCACTCTTCGGTCGCAGCTACGGATTTACCAAAATTGTAAGTTTGAAATTCACCATCTTTGTTTCCGCGTACTTTGCAGAATCCCATCTGGCCAGGAGAAGTTTTGCAATGCCTTGGGCAGAGTGTGCATTCGATGCGTCCACTATCAGCATTAAATGGCTTCCAATGCATAGCAATTTGTGAACTATCTCTCCAGCTCAATTTATTTTTAACTTCAGACATTTCGTTCTCCCTCTATTTTAAAATTCTGTATTTGGTCAGTATAATTAATTTCTAAAATTTGATGTCCAAGACTTTGAAAGGCGGCAACCAAGTCTTCATTTTTGAATGGAATTAGCTTATCAAGCACAGCCCTTTGGGCAACAACAAAATTAGCCATTTTTTTGGTGCCAAATCGCTGCTCAGCTTCAGCCGAAAAATCTTCGAGCGTCAGCTGAACCTTAAGATTTTGGAGTTGCAAGCATGGATTAGTAAACTTTTTCGTTTGATATCTTTCAGTTTCGATTCCGATGACTCGTGAATTGCTCATAACTTTCGTTTCTTGAGAGAAGTAGCGGCTGTAGCGCAGGGTTTCCCAAGGCTCTAAGCTTAAGATTAGATCAAGATCACCATCTAGAAGTTGAGTTGAATAGTTTCGCGCATCCAAATTTGGATGCAAAAACAAGCGAAGCACCGAATGAATAGAACCCAATTGTTGAGCTCCACCTTTATGAACTGAACTTTGTACTAAAATATCGTTTCGCTCGCATAGAGTGGTTAAGGCTTGCGTCAGCGTCATCACTCCCTGACCGCCAACACCTGCGATAATGATGTTAGTGGGTTTCATATCGAACCTTGATCGAATCATTTGGGCAAATTTCAATACAAACTCCGCAGCGCATGCAGCGATCCAAGTCAATTTTAAGATTTTTCGAGCTGGTATCAATCAATTGAATCGCAGGACAACCCAACTCGCTGTAACACTTGTTGCAGCTCCCACATTTTTCATTTTCGATTTGAAGCATTTTTGATTTTCGCTTCAACTTGGTCTCTTCACTTGGCAAGAGAGCACAATCGCCCGTCACCCAAAGAACCCGAACACCGACAGTACTCATTTCGACTTTAAGGCGGTTTTCAAATCCCAGTGGATCAAAGGCATCGACTTCAAAAAAACGATCTACCCCGATACTCTCTAGAAGTTTCATATGATCAAATCTTGAATCAGCAGAGGGCGATGACTGGTGCCCGGTCATTGCGATACTTCGGTTATCAAAAACCAGGTGAAGCAGATCAATTTTATTCACGACCGCACTTTGTAACGAGGTAATTCCCGCGTGAAAGAAGCTACCTTCACCGCCTGTTGAAATTAGTTTTTGATTTTTGAGGACTTGAGCCATTCCTTGAGAAATTCCAATTCCGGCGTTCATGCAGAGAAGCCAATCGGCTCGCTGAGGTGGAAGAGACGAACAACCGATATCTCCACCAATGATAGCGTCCATATTTTTAATCACCTGATCAATTACGTAAAAAGAAGAACGATGCGGGCATCCTTCACAAAACGTACCTAGTCGCTCCTGAAGCTGCTCTGGAGAACTCGCAACCAAATCTTTTAATGCGATCAAACCAAATTTCTCAGAGAGAAATTGGTAAACTTGCTGAAATGAAATCTCCCCAAATGCCGGAAAATATTCTTTTCCGTATAGCGAGCAATCGAGATCATTAAAAAATTTCATTTTGATTTGGTTCTCGAGAAAACCATCTTGATCTTCAATAACGTAGATTTCTTTTTTACCTCTAAAAAAATCTGTTAAGCTCGGCGCATGAAGCGGAGAAACCAAATCAAGCTGAATGAGATCGACCCGATCTTCAATACCCAGTCGCTTCACACTCTCAAAGCTGTGTCCAAAGGTCACTCCACGCGTAATAAGTCCAATATCAGCAGTTGGATTAAAATATCTCTGCGAAAAAGATTCTTTCTTAGCAATGAGCTCAATCTTCTCAAGAAGCTTGCGATGATTGGTCACAGCCTTTTGCCCAACATTCACATAGCGAGCCGGGTCTTTTTGAAAATGAAATTCCCGAGTTGATGGTAAGGGCAGGCTCGGCACCTCAATACGATCAGAATGATGTGCAATTCTA
>JAYUEB010000130.1:0-7074 GCA_043739525.1 Bdellovibrionales bacterium | reverse complement strand
CAAACGCGGGATATAAGAATTTCAAAGTGGTGATAAGAGATCACTTTTTGATTCTCGAACGAGTCGAAAGCCAATTGTTGACTGAAAAGTATTCAAATCAACAAAGTTTCTTGAGGCACATCGAAAGCGATTTGAAATATAATCATACCAACTGCCACCACGAACGACGCGATAGTCGCCTGATTTTGGACCTTTCGGGTCGATGACAGGATGATCGAGGTCAATTTGAGGATAGTAATCAAAATAATCTTCTACCCACTGTGCAACATTTCCGAGCATATCGTAAAGTCCAAAGGCATTGGGAAGTTTTGACGCAACTGAGGCAGTTTGCTGGACACCTTCGACAATATATTGATCGATCTCCGTTTCTTCATCTCCAAAATAATAAGCAGTTCCTCGGCCGCCACGGGCGGCCATTTCCCACTCTGCCTCTGTTGGAAGTCGGTAGTGATAATTCGAATCTGAAGCATTGAGCTTATCAATGAAGTCATGCGTGGCTTTAAAACTCACCGATTCCACGGGCAGCTGAGGACACATTTCGAAAGACTCATTTTTTAGATAAGAATCGGGACAAGAGCTCTTCGTCTTAAACTCAGATGGATTTGATCCCATCACCTGAGTCCATTGTTCTTGAGTGACGTCAGTCACTTGAATTTCAAAATCTTTGGTAAGAGTGACAAAGTGAAGATCCTCGATAATTTGCCGACCATTTTCGGAATCAGCACTTCCCATGAGAAAAGTGTTTGCATGAATTTTCTGAAAATTCATTTCGGCAAAAGCAGAAGACGCAGTTACTATCAAAGCCGAAAAAATAATTTGTTTTAGAAACATTTTAATTCTCCGTCACTTTGCAAAGCTTATCTGAAAACGAAAGCGGTACAAAATAGGTATTTCCTTCTTTTTCAAAGCTTAGTCGAAAGCGATAAATAACTTGATCACCGGACGATCCGTTTTCAGAGAGTTTACTGAGCGACAGTCCAGAGATTTTTGTTTTATTTTCTGAATCCGAGATTAAAATTCCACCGCTGTTGCATGCAGAAAGCCACCAGCTTGAATTGAGTTTGCATGCCTCAGTCGACCACTTCACTGAGAAATATGGCAAAACATCTTTTAAGTCTTCATAAGCCATTTTGTAGAATTCAATTGATATCTGCCTCACTGGGCCGTCTTCGATTGGGGTGAACTCAGCGCCTCTCCCACTTGCGTAAGTGAGAATGGTCCCGTTGAGACCAGCGTGGTAAGAAAGAATCTCGCCGGAAGGACTCGCACATTCAACACCTGTAGCGTTTGAAGCACTCGTGATCAGAATACAAATTGCAAAAAAGCAAAATTTTGGCAAGTGGCGTTGGAGGATCATTTTAAAGTCTCCTTTGAAGTTGTCAGGATGTAATCGCTTTTTGGGTCTTCGGCAATGGGGACGCGCGGGGTGTTAGATTTTTATGTTCATTTATCCTGCACAAATGCTACATTTTTCGTGTAGTCGGAGGTTTTATGCTTTTGGTGATTGGCAGCAAACGCTTTTCCAGCTGGTCTCTTAGACCTTGGATTTTGCTTAAACAGTTCGAGATTCCATTTGAAGAGAAACTCATTTTACTCGATCAATCTCATACAAAAAGCGAGATTCTTAAATTTTCGCCTTCTGCAAAGGTTCCAGTTTTGATAGATGGTGAAAATCGAATTTGGGAATCAATTGCGATTGCCGAATACCTAAATGAGAAGTTTCCAAATCTGGGTCTTTGGCCAAGGGATCAAAACATGCGTGCGCTTGCGCGGTCAGTTTCAAATGAAATGCATGCGGGCTTTTCGGATTTGCGAAATTATCTTCCTCATGATCTCAATAAAAAGACTTCAAATTTTGATTGGTCCATTGCCAAGTCGGATGTTCAAAGAATTTTTAAAATCTGGGATGATTGTTTGGGTTTATCGAAGGGACCATTTTTGTTTGGCTCTTTTTCTATTGCGGATGCGATGTACGCTCCTGTCGTCAATCGGTTTGTTACTTATGGGGTTCCGGCAGAGGGAATTTGTCTTAAGTATATCGAAACGATTCGGGAATTACCCGCTTTGAAGGCCTGGTGGTCGGACGCTTCGAAAGAATAGGTAGACGGGGGACAAGGGGCCTCGGGCTTCTTTCAGTGGTTAGCCGTCGGCTGTTTGCCAGTCTCGGTCTCGGTTTACTGTCGGTAGCCTGCTTGCTGTCTCAAATTCAGCTGTCAGATTTCAGTTTGCCTGGCCCTGACCTCAGATAAATCTGTCTGTGACAAAATTCTCCCAATATAATGCCGCCAAAAATATCGATAATATGATGTTGGTGTGTAAACAAGACACTGAGGCAAATTAGAAAAAACCAAAGCCATAAATACTTGAGCAATGACTTTTCATTGTTGAGTGTCCTGACTATGAGGTAGCTCAATCCAATATGAAGAGACGGAAAAGTATTGGTCGCCTCATCTAAAACATAAAGTCCTCTAAAGAGTCCTGCAAATCTCGGGATTTCGAGTGTGCGGACAAAACCCACGGGGGCTGGCAAAAAATAGAAAAAGACTCCTGCAATCAAAATGGCTGCCGCCATCGCCACACTCAGGCGCTTTACCTGTTGTGCAGTCATTGCGAAGAGCGGAATCAACGTCAGCAAATACATACTGATGTAGATGAGAATGAACTCAGGTACGAGTGGGATATCTAGCTCAAACGGCAGCCACAGATGGTAAAGTTGAGTTTGATGAACAGCATGTAAGTTGGTTGAACTGTAGACGGAACCAAAAAACAGTAGAAGCAGGATGGCCTGTAAGCAAAAACTTTTGATTCGGTTGAAATCGGGCCAAGTAAACAGAAAAACTCACCAACTTTAAAAGTTTAGAATTTGAGAGACTCCGTCTGCATTTTCGCGCACCCAAGAGACAAGCATAGATTGAGAGTCAAAATTAAATATATCACTTTTAACAAAACCTAATTTATATTCAGCGATAAATGAGTTTGTGTTGTCCACAAAATTGACTCTACTTGGACATTGATGAGAAAGCGCTTGGAGTGCTTTGGCATAGGTTGTGATCGCAGCGTGCTCCTTCTCTTTTGAGATGTCGGGATACTCGACATAACCTTCACGGTTCGCATCGGGATGTCCCGGCTCAAATTTCATAAGGGATTTTTTAGTTTCAATAACATTACAAGTTCCTCTGCACATTACTTCTTTGTATTTGTAGCAGCCGCCGCTGGGAGTTCGAGTGGTAATGAAGTTAGACCAATTCGAGGCATGAACTGACAGCGCGAGCTGATATTTTTCGACATTTTTGCAATCGACTGAACCAAATGATGAAATCGATATAAGTAGAATTGGGAGCGCTAGATATTTCATGAAACCTCCTCATTCAACCAAATCAGATAAGTTTCTCATTTTTGTAAAAGTCGAAACAGTCCAGAAAAAGTCGTCTTAGATCAGACTTGAGGCCGGGCTTGGAAGGCTAAAGTGCCCAAGTCTGTCACGCATTTTATAATCATTATATGAGAAGTTTTCTGAAAATTAGAATAAAGTGCCTTCAAATTTACTCAAACCAAAAAAAAGGGGTTCTTATGAAAATGTTTTTATTGGCTGGTCTATTGTTATTGTCGTCGTCTCAGGTTTTTGCAGTCCCAACTGGACAGCAAACCTGCAACGGAAACGCTTTTGGAAAAACTCTCGTTTTTAAATATGGCACCTATGGAAGTTCAGGCGATGCGACTCTTGTGATTAAAGAAAAAGGTCGGAAAGATATTTCTTACGTACTTGCGGGTGACTATTCTCAAGTAGAGGGCGAAAATTTAACTTTTATTGCTAAGGCCGGCCAAGGAACAATTTCTTGGGTTGGTGGCGGTGATGAAAATGTTGATGCTGCTTTCCTAACAGTTAAAATCGATAAGGAAAATACCTATCAAGCTATTTTAGCTTGTAAAACAACTAAATATGATAGCGGTCCAAGGGCAAACTAGTTACATAAGCTCACGAGTTGGACAAAACTAAATCGATGAGAGATAATTTCTCTCAAATGACGAAAAAAAATTTTTCGGTCCGATTGGCAGAAGCACAGGACGCTGATGCCATCGGTACCATTCACATGCTGTCTTGGAAGTCGACTTACGCCGGTATCGTGCAACAAGCTTACCTCGACAAAATCGATTTAAAAAAGCGAATTGCGAGCGCAGTCAAAAGAATTAAAAATCCAGAAACAGATTGTTTCGTGCTATTCGAAACCAGTGATCAAAAGATTGTTGGATTTGCCGAAGTTGGACCTTGTCGAGAGAAAAATGTCGATTTAGATGCTGAGCTTTACGCTATTTACTTGCTTAAAGACTATCAAGGGTCCGGTGGTGGAAAACTTTTATTTGAGGCTGCCGTTCAATCGACGCAGCTGAGAAAATTTTCTCGGTTGATGGTTTCGGTCCTTGAACAAAATATTTCGAGTCGAAAATTCTACGAAAGGATGGGCGGCAAGTTAATCGGTGCAGATCATGTTGATATTGAGCAGCACCGATATATCACTTCGACTTATTTATGGAATCTCAAGCTGAAACCTTAAATGAGCGGACAGTCTCTCGCGAGACTGTCTCATAATCCGTGTTCCTATTTTTGCGAATGCGTGATTTTAGCTGAAGAACCACGTTTAAAACATTCTTTTCCTTGTTTAACCTGGTCCGCTGGACAATTACCAATCTCAAAATGACTTCCAGGCTCGATGTCTATGAAAGATCCGAACGAGCGGCTTATGTCTTTGCCGTTGACTCGACTATGAACCTCGCCACCGTGGTCTGAGTTTATGGTTTCTATAGTCTGCTGTTTATTGAGCGGGACTAAAAGAATTTCCGAGCCGTTCACTCCCAATTTCATGTCGTCTTTGGACATTTGAATATCACCGGACTTCGTGTCTTTAGCGCAAGTCACTTTCAATACATCGTAAATTTTAAGTGTGTTATCTACTTTTTCGCCGTCGACTTTAAAGCTGATAGCGCTGTTTGGAGTTATTGAGACATTGGTGCTGTCCTCTACGCTTTTCACTGGAGTTGAAAAATTCTGGATACAATTGACCGAAATACTTGGTGGAACTTGAACGAGATCGGAGACCTGCTCGACCAGTCTTGAAATTGTTTGTGACTGACCTAGATTTAAATCGAGATTGCCAACAATTTGCTGAAGATCAGACATAAAAAATATTTTTTCTTGATTGCTATCTTGAAAACTTAGAGACAATTTCGATAGGTGATTGTTTCGACGAACTCGAATTTGGATTGGTCCGCTGGCGCCTTTAATTGTAGCGAAAAACTCTTCATTCACTTGCGAATTAACAATACTGCGCTCGACGCCGTCGTCGGCTTTAAAAGTTCGCTTAAAGATTTCTGGAGTAAGCGGGTGTTCACCAAATTCAAAAGTGTCCCATTTCTGAGCCTGGACGGCAAAGCGATAGCTTTCACCGCCATAGTCTTCTGATATCGTGTAATATAATTTTGTACCGTGAGCCGTGAATTCGAATTTCTGTACGAGCGCGCCTTTAGGAGATCGACCCGTCAACAGTTTAAAGAGAATTTCGTCGGCAGGAATCTTGTCCTTTTTATATCCGTAGATGCGTGAAAGTGCATCGGGCATATAATGAGTGAGGACATCGCTATTAAAATATTGAGTATTGCACTCGTCACAGACGAAGAGCATAAGGCTTCCGTCAATTTGTTGATTTGAGTTACTCGTCGCGCTGTTATAGTAGCCTTGCATTTCAGGCGATTGATCCTTAGGCGCACCACGGAGTCTTGCGAGAAGCTCTTCTGGATCCATGATTGTGCCTTTGACATGGGGATTTCCATAAACATGGCCGAGCTCATGAAGAAGCTGACCAGTTAGGTTAAAGTTTTGCTTCCAGCGAGGAAACT
The DNA here is from genome assembly GCA_043739525.1 of Bdellovibrionales bacterium. Lineage (GTDB taxonomy): Bacteria > Bdellovibrionota > Bdellovibrionia > Bdellovibrionales > JAMPXM01 > JAYTQQ01. The sequence continues at coordinate 1,182 of JAYUEB010000130.1, read as the reverse complement.
GATTTTCAGGCTCAACACTTCCTGAGTCGGCGATCCAAATAAAACCTTTACTCCATGTTTTATCGAGATCATAAGACTCACGATAGACGAAGGCTGTCGGATTGGTACGTTTGAGCTTCGCTTTTTCAATTTCGGCGTTTGTTCCGCCAAAATAAATTCTGAGATCTTCGCTTCCGTCACAAGCTTGCTCCGCATAATCAAGCGCTAGAGGTTTTGGAGCAGAAAATTTCATTTTAGGTTTATTAGGTGTATCAGTTGGAACTGGAACTGCGCTCATCGCGAAGCCCAGTCGATTCGTGAGAATGTATTTTTTCCAGATTTTAACTGCCTTGTTGAAACTCGATCTCGCTTCTTCGGGAAGGACTTCAAAGTTGTTTGCAACTGCTATACAATACTTGACCGGGCCTCTTCCTAGGAACCAAGCGCTTCCATCTGCAGGATCCACAACGTCTGTTCCGCCACTACTGTCTCCGCCTTTTCCGCCTTTCCCGCCAGCGCCATAAAATGTGGTGCTAGCAAGAAGTGTCGTAGTTATCAATAGCAGTTGGACAAGTTTTGAGATTTTCATATTTTCTCCAGTAGAATCTTAATGTTTGAGTGCAAGCCTTGTTCCGGGCACCATACCCAGTACAAGAGATTTAAGGTGTAAAATGTTTTGACGTTTTCGCGATCAACGGCCTAGAAATTTGGGAAGCTTACGCCCTTCAGATTCATCCCGGTCATACAAAGATAAAGGTTTTGATTGTCGTGTAATTCTTTAAAGCAAGCGATGTTCGTGCCAACTTTAGCGGTTGTTTTCGAAGCATCTGTTTGAACCGCATGGATTGAATTAAGATATTCATAAAAATTATAGGCATTCCCTTGTGCAAGAAATTCATCAACTTCCAATGTGTCGAAGAGAACTTTCGCATCTGTACCAACAATCGAAATCCAATTTGGAGATTGATTATCCGATCCGGATAAAAACACATTCGGTCCAACGTAATCTGTTTTCGGAATCGCAGTCGCTGGTGCTGATGGACTCATCGATGAGTCGTAGTTGATTCTTCCTCTTCTATATTCTATGTACAGGCTGCAGCTATATTTTTCAGGAGAGTCCACTTCTCCTTTTGGAGGAGCAAAACAAGTGATGTTGGCTGCCGTTTTTTCCCTCGAAGCGCTGACATTCAACTCACCTATACT
>JAYUEB010000129.1:0-7082 GCA_043739525.1 Bdellovibrionales bacterium | reverse complement strand
ACAAGAACTTTTAGAGCAGTGGAAAGAACAGCTCTCACGCTTTCTTGGCATGCCAATTAAAGATATCGGAGTGTTCAGCGGGACCAAAAAGAAAACCTTGGGCAAAATCGATATCGCGACAATTTTGAGTTTATCGAGAATTGAGGATCTCGAAGGTTTTTTTGCACCCTATGGGCAGATTATTATAGACGAATGCCACCATGTTCCTGCCGTTACATTTGAATCAATTCTCAGACGAAGCTCGGCGCGTTTCATTCTTGGCCTGACCGCCACGCCATATCGAAAAGATGGTCATCAAAAAATTCTCTTCATGCAGTGTGGCCCCGTTCGGCACGAGATCAAAACCTCAGGCGATCCGCTGATTGTTAAAAAGGTCATTGTGCGAGAGACCAATTTAAAACTCTCTGCAGATCTTGGCGATCGTCCGGCTATTCATCTCGTCTGGGATCAGTTAACGGCAGATGTTGGCAGATTAAAGCTCATCTCGAAAGATGTCGTTGATTGCATCGGTGCTTCACGCTTTCCGCTCGTGATCTCAGATAGAAAAGAACACCTTGAAGCTCTTGAGAGTGAAATCATAAAGCTTTCAAGTTCCATCCGAGTGCTTCGGCTTGAAGGGACTATGGGCAAAAAGGCTCGCAAACTGATCATGGAAGAAGCGAAAAAAGCTGCTGATGAGAGCTCCCCAATTTGTTTGCTTGCGACGGCATCTCTAATCGGTGAAGGCGTTGATATACCGAGGCTTGATACACTTGTACTCGCAATGCCGATTTCATTTAAAGGTCGAATGGTTCAATATGCTGGCCGACTCCATCGACAGTGGCCAGGCAAGAAAGATGTGGTTGTCTACGACTACCTCGATCGATGTAGCGGTCTAACTGTTTCTATGTATCGAAAACGCCTGCTCGCATACAAAAGTATGGGATACCAGATTCATGCTCCAGCAAATTTTTCACCTATGAATCAGGGGTTGCAGCCCAACTTGTTTTGATTCTGAAGTCCTCATGTGACTTGTGGCGCATGCAAAACCATTGTCGGCTTTTTGGGACGTTATCTAGGCCCGCTCCAATATCGAACACGGGAACGAGATAACTGATTGGGAACTACCAATCTGGCGCACCGGAACCACCATCGGGAACTAGAAATAAATTCCAGATTTTATTGAATCTTCAGATAGTTAGATGCTATGCTGCGTAAAGAAAACAATCACTTCTAAGCTGAACAGCCAGGGAACGCCAATCTTCTTTTTCTCTTAGATCTTCTTCTCCCATTTCCAAAGCCTCGAACATCCACGAAAATCCAAAGAGTACTTTGCATTTCCGTGGAACTCGTTTTGAAAATGGGAGAAGAAGATCTAAGAGAAAAAGAAGATTGGTGTTCCCAAGAGGAAGTTGGACTTGTAGGTGAGGGGTTCATCCGAAGGCAGGAGCCGAAGGAAGGCGAAGCGAAGCGAAGTCCCGAAGGGATGAGGCCAGGAAGGCCGAACCCAATCCCCTTGGGAACGCCAATTTTTCGTGTTATTTCAGATCCTTACAAAATAAAAGTTTGTCTGATTCGGACAAGGTAGACAAGCCTGGATTTTAGCCGTTTTTACGAAACTTAGCTGCGCGTTTTTCTATTTTTTTCAGCTCTAAGCTTTTTTCAAATTTGCCATTGGGATACAAAAAAACCATTGGATGGACATCCAATGCCACAGCAAATACTTCTGCGTAATGCCGGCTCATCTCAATCCGATCATTTTCAATAGCACTTAAGTTATTATCACGAACACCTGTGATCTCTTCCATCTCTTCTAATGTCAGTCCTTCACGCTTTCTCAAAGCTCTTAACATCTCCCCCGCTGTAGCACCCTCTGGAACCAACTCATTCAAAATATCCATCATTCTCTTGCTCATACTTGAAACTCCTCTTATTTCTTATAATCATGGTCGGCAGTCACTCGCACTACTCGAACGATAATTTTCTCATTCTCTACCTGGTATATCACTCGCCCTCTATATGAAAATGAAATAGCTCGATGCCCCTCCCATTTTCCTGCCAGGCTATGATCTCGCCAATCAGCTTTGTGTTGGACAAACTCCAGACCTTGTTCTTCCAAATCGGCGATCCAGCGCTTAATGACTTTGACATCATCTAAAGTAAATTTACCAATCTTAAAATCTAAACGAAAATTCTTCTCTGCCTCTTTTGTCATTTCAACAGACCATCTTTTATTCACCAAGCCCGCCTCTGATCCTATATATTAATATATCCTATATTTTTACATAAGTAAAGACTAAAGCTGACAAGCTAAATATCCGAAATGTTGGTCTACGTCCACAAGAAGTTGATCAGCTAAAAGAAGAAAAATATCTTCGCCTGCAAAAAGATATTCAGGGAAACCTCATTCTATGGGCCTATCAGACTAAACTTGTATCTGTTCCGCCGAGATATAGATGGAAGTTAATCCCAATTATTCTCAAGGAGCAAATTGATGGGCTTCAAATAATTCAAGATCGCAATTTCAAAAGGCCCATCGTGAAAATAGTAAGAAACCTCTTTGGGCCAACCACGACTTTGTACGGTGGGAGAAAAGGCTTTACAGATTTGATGTTGGTCAACAAACAAGATTTCGTTCACATTAGTCAATGGATGGGTCACTCATCCATTGAATGAACTTGGAGAAACTATAAATCAAGACGAATAACACATTATTCGTCTTTGCAGAAAAAGAACGCCTAACTGTTCGCTCGCCCCTTTTGGTATTCTGAATATTTGACCGCCGACTAAGGAACTCGGATTTTTTCAGTTCGGATCATTTAAATTAAAAAATATAAAAAGTGCTGGAATTCGCCAGACCATTGATACATTATTATATTTTCATAAAAGCAAAGTGCTTAGAACGATTTATAAAAAAAATGATATGAAATTAAAGTTTATTTACATTTTATTTCTTTTTCATATCTTCGGAGCCCCTGCATTCTCCGCCGATAACTGTGAGTCTTGGTTTGCTAAATCGAAACTTCAAATAGATTCAAAGGGCTGTGAATTGAAGTGTTCGATTTTGCCGGTTGATATGGGCACCTTTGATTGTCCAAATCGATGCAAAGACTTCTGTCAGGCAAAAAAAACAACCCCTTGTAAGATAGCTACCTTATGGTCAAATAAAATCAAGAATATTAGACCTCCTCAATGGCCATATTCGAATGAAAATACAAGCGAGATGAATGAACAAGAGCAGGCTAAACTTTCAAGTATTTTGAAGCCTATGCCTGCCGCATTCATGCCAAAAGACCTTGATGGTATTTATAAATTAGAAAGGCCAAGAGCACTTTTCAATCTTGGAACCCCCTCAATCTATCGAAATAAACAGATCATTCTCTATCAGCAAGCTTTCGACGAACCGGATCAACTTTCTCATTTTTTAATTCATGAAATTGCTCATTACTTACACGAAAATGATCTCAAAGCAGAATTTCAAAGCTACAAATTCGCTTTAGGATGGAAAGACTCCAACTGGATGAACACAAACCTAAAAAGTAAATTTAATCTTAAGGAGTGTAGCTAATGAATAAATTCATCTCTATCATGTTGAGTATTTTTCTATCTGCAATCTCAACGGCAGAAAAATTAAATGAATATTCATTTGAAAAAATTAAGACGATAACTCTAGGAACAGAAGCTTCTGAACTTATGAAAATATTGGGAGATCCCAGCTCAAAGGATACTTTAAAAATCGCAAATAAAAATTTTATCGTTTGGGATTATAAAGAAGCTACTCGGACACGGTTTGAATTTTTGATTGATCCACTTAGTAAAAGTATTTCTCAAAAAATATTCTTTCCACTCCCTAAATCGTCCGAAGCAAATATTAAAAATTTACTAGACCACGAATTCAAAACTATGAGATTTAAAAAGTTACTGACCAATTGTGCTCATCACGGAGAATTTGCTTACGTTAATAGTTCCTCGGGTCTCTTTATTTTAACTCGAGAGAGTGAAGATCAGGTAGCACCCGCCGCGGCAATTAGTTGGGCGACGGCGTCGACAGCTGAGCTTCAATTGAAAGAAAATGCAGATAGTAAATGTCAAAAGTAGATCTGTGGCAATTAAAGACAGAGAATGTGAATCAAAATGATTGATTTTTCAAAATACGAGAAATCCGCGCTCTTGCGCATGAGACTTATTCAGAGGAATGAGCTAAAGAGCTCGCCAACATTTCCAAAACCTCGAACATCCTTTGAAAATCCAAAGAGTACTTTGCATTTTCAAAAGAACTCGTTTTGAAAATGGGGGAGCCGATGTTGTGTGGATTTACAATTTTCGTTCTCTTGCTCATGAGCCTATATGGGCTTTGCCGAGCTCTAACTAAGTGATTATTTAAGTTTAGAAAGCTATGGAGAAAACTTCATAGGTCTCCTAAGGACAGAAGATAAGGCAAGAATTCGAACTGAGTCTCCCAGTAGACCTCAATGTGCCGTTGAAATGCATTTAGAAACCCCCACCTTAGACCGATCTTAATATGATCCAGAGTCTGAACCTTCCCAACTATGAGTCCAAATTGAGATGACGAAGGAAGTGATGTTTAATAATCTAGGCCCCAAAGAGTTGGCTAATCAACTAACTCCTGATAACGACCGGCTGACTCGTCACTACATTTTGCTAGCCAATCTAGCGATGGGTGTTTCGGGACCTTTGCTGTCCACGATCATACCTCATTTTTTTATAAAGCCACAGATTTTTGGCCTCGTGATTGCTGCTTCGGTTACCGCTCTGATTTCTAGTTTTATATTGCTATGGTACTTACAAACTAGAAATTTAACAAAAGCGAGTTACGTTGCCGTTTCTAATACGATACTTTCTTATTCTGTCGGCCTCATGCTTTCGGGTGGGCTTCATTCTCCGATCACCCCGTTCATCCCAATTTTTACTGTGTCAACCGGATTTTTAATCGGCAAAAAAGGACTTTTTTGCAGCTCAATATATATGATTTGCCTTTTATTTTTGAGTGTCGGCTTCGAAAAATTAGGTTGGATTTCGAGCTCAGGTTTTGAATCGCCAACCAGTTTAATCGCTTTTGAAAACGCGATCGTCATTATTTTTATCGGCGCCTTCATTTACACTTATGAATCCTTACATTCACAAGATAGGGACGCGTATATTTCCAAAAAAGATGAGCTCCAAAATTTAATTGATGGTATTCCTGCTTTTATTTCTCATTGGGATCTAAATCAAAAAAACATACTTGTTAACAAAGCTTACAGTTCTCATTTCGGAAGAAAATCAAGCGAAATGCATGGGATGACTTATCAAGAAGTTGTCGGCCCAATCTATGACCTAATAAAAGAAAGCATTGAGCAAATCCTAAGTGGCAAGTCTCTATCTTTGACTCAGATTGTGAATCCGCCTGGAAGTGACCGCCAGGTTCAATTGACGTTAACGGCTCAAATCGTCAAAGATAAAGTCGTTGGGTTTTTCACCATCGCAATAGATATCACCCAAAGCAAATTGCTGGAGCTCAGGCTCAGTAAATCTGAGAATTTTTTAAGAGTCGTGCTTGATTCAATTAGTCAGGGAGTCTGGTCTCTAGACAAAAATGGGATGGTTTCAAGCATCAATCGCGCAGCCGTCGAGCAACTCGGTTACGACTGCGCTGACGAAATACTTGGAAAACAAATGCATGCCCTCGTTCATCATACTCTCTTAGACGGAACCTCATTCGATCGCAACAATTGTCCCATGTATGACTCATACCAATTTGGCAAATCACACCAGGTTACTAACGACATTTTCTGGAAGAAAGACGGAGTCAGTTTTCCGGTCTCATATTATACATCTCCCATCTTTCTCAAAAATCAGTGCATAGGTTCAGTGGTGACTTTTGAGGACCTCACTGAAAAGGCAAAGCTTGAATCTCAGGTGGAGGTCGAACGGCTTAATTCATTGAGACAAGCAAAACTGGCCAGTCTTGGTGAAATGGCTGCAGGAGTTGCACACGAAGTAAATAATCCTTTAGCCATCATTTCAACTCAGGCCAGCCAACTCATTCAATTCAAAGACGATCCAGAAAAATTGAATAAAAAAATTGATTCTATTCAGCGATCTTGCGTGCGTATTGCAAAAATCGTAGATGGCTTAAGAAAATTCTCTCGTTCGGACTCTAAAGCAGTTTTCGAAGTTTTTCCGATTCAAAATATTTTACAAGAGGCTCGTGTCCTTACTGAAATGAAAGCTCAGCGCGAAGATACCCGACTTATTTATGATTTTCATTCGAATGCCAACATCAATTGCAATATGATCGAAATCGAACAAGTCATTGTCAATCTTGTTAACAACGGCATAGACGCTGTCAAAGGCCTGACAGATCGTTGGATTAAAATATCGGTTGAAGACATCGAGTCTTTTGTCGTGCTGCGTATTACCGACTCTGGTTCGGGAGTTTCGTCTGAAATAAGAGAGAAAATCTTTGAACCTTTTTTCACTACAAAACCAGTGGGACAAGGGACCGGACTTGGTCTTTCAATTTCAAAGGGCATTCTCGACGAACATCATGCAAGCATTCGGATTGTTGAAGATTCACCAAATACCTGTTTCGAAATTCGATTTCAAAAAGTGAGTGAGGCTATAAATGTTGCTTGAGATTATGTATATCGATGATGAGCAGGATCTCTGCGATTTTTTTATAGATGAATATTCATCAAGTGAAATTGGCGTAAGGACATTTACCGATCCCAAAATAGCAGTTGAAAGTGCGAAATCAAATTCTCCTGATCTCATTTTTATTGATTATCGATTACCCGGAGCTCGAGGCGACATAATTGCTCAATCTTTTAAGAGCGAGATCCCAAAATATTTGATTACAGGCGATATCAATGTCGTCCCTCAATACCAGTTCAGTGAAATTTTAAGCAAGTTGGACTGTTGGCCACATCTTCATGAAATATTGCAAGACCTTCTAAGCAAAAAATCAAAGTAATTTTGCCACGAAAGCAAATCATTGATTAATTGTAACTGCTCAGGTTCCTACGCAAGAGTCGGCGCTTGATTGATTAGTGCTGCATGAATTGCTCCGAGAGTTGGGTGACCCTGCTTGCGGGCAGTGG
>JAYUEB010000128.1:0-2345 GCA_043739525.1 Bdellovibrionales bacterium | reverse complement strand
GACATTCACGTCTTGCAAGGTGAGCGTGAGATCGCTGGCGGAAATAAAACGCTCGGAAGATTTGAGCTTGTTGGAATTGCTCCTGCTCAACGTGGATCTCCACAGATTGAAGTGTCTTTTGATATCGATGCCAATGGTATCTTGAATGTGTCTGCGAAAGACTTGGGTACTGGCAAAGAACAAAATATCAAGATCACTGCGAAATCGGGTCTCACAGATGACGATATCAAACGCATGGTAAAAGATGCAGAAGAGCACGCTGAAGACGATAAAAAGCGTCGTGAGCGTATCACGGCAGCCAACGATCTTGATGGACTCATGTATCAAACGGAAAAGACTTTGAAAGAAAACACAAATGCTATTCCTGAAGGAGATGCAACAGCTGCAAATGACTTGATTACAAGTGGTCGTTCAGTGATTGCAAATCAAGATATGTCTGTTGCTGAGATTAAGGCTGTGTTTGAGAAACTTCAGACTTTAAGCCATAAGATCACAAATGATCTTTATCAGAAAAAGGGCGCTGAAGGCGCCCCTGCAGAAGGTGCGGCAGCTGGTGAAGAGACGAAGTCTGGCAAGAAAGATGACGATGTCATCGATGCCGACTATAAAGATGTGAATTAATCTAGGTTCTTAATAGCCCCAGAGTGAAAACCTGGGGCTTTTTTTTTGCCGAAACTTCGGCGCAGATGGCAGTAGAGCGTTAATTATTTTCGAATCACAACTTCATCAAAGTAGTAGATCCCTGCAAAGCTTAAGTATCCAAAAGCAGAATTCACGTTAATACCAAGTTCACCCATAAACGAAAACTGTTCGTACTTCGGAACTTTCCACTCAGCACCAAAAGCCAATTGAATTGGGTAAAAAGTATTGCCGTCATGAAAAGTGGCCCCGAAAGGAATCGATCCGTAGAAATTAAATTTCAGATCTTCAATCTTCACTTTTTTGCTGATCAAAGGATGAATACGGAGATCAAACTCGGAAACACTTTGGAGATGTGCGTAGAGAGCACCGGCTTCGATGCCGATGGCGGGTTGGCTGGGCGTATCTGGAAACGGAATATATTTGTACATGGCTCCGGCTTGAAAATTCACTTCGCCAAAACCGACAATCGCTCGCAAATTAGAATCTTCGTTAATGCCAGCATCAAAACGGCCATTGAGATTTACTCCATCATAGCGATCAAAGATAAACTGAGGTTCGACGCTGACGGAATATTTGTTTGCACCAAGAGTGTCGCCTGTATCGAGAGTTGAGTAGTAGGCATGGGCTTGTGGCGCAAGGGCAATGAGCAATGCAAAAGCGAGTCGTTTCATATGGGCTCCTATTCACGAAAAGCCTCCCACAGTCCTTTATCTTTGACAAGTTCGCAATGAACCTGAGAAGCTTTTTGCGATGTCAAAATACCCGGTTTCACTCGTCATTATAGCGCTTAACGAAGAGGCGAAGATCGCCAGATGCATCGAATCAGCGCCCTGGGTAGACGAGGTCATCCTTGTCGATAGTGGTAGCACCGACCGGACACGCGAGATCGCCAAAAAACTTGGGAGCCGTGTCGTAGAAGAAAAGTGGCGTGGTTACCAACAGCAAAAAATCTTTGCCTGTAGCTTAGCAAAAAATGACTGGATTTTGTCCCTCGATGCCGATGAAGCCTTGAGCTCTGAGCTTTCGGAGACTTTGAAAAATCTCTGTAGCGGAGTTTCAAATCCAGACCTACGTTTTAGCTTTCAAAAAAATGATGGAATCGAATTTTCACGTATTTCATTTACTCATGGCAGATGGATTAAGCACGGTGGGTGGTATCCCGATTGGCAGCTCAGATTTTTCGATCGCAAACGTGCTTCATGGCAAGCGCGTAATGTGCACGAGCGGGTCGAAGCTTTACATAAAGTGCGTTTAGAGCAATCGATTGAACATTGGCCATTTGATTCTTTGAGCGAGCAAATTACGACAAACAATCGCTATTCAAGTTTAGGAGCTCAAGATCTTTTTGAGCGAGGTAAAAAGTTTTCTTTGATGAAGTTGTTATTTAAGCCAGTGTCGAAATTCATTGAGACTTACATTTTTAAACGTGGATTTATGGATGGAATGGCAGGATTCATTATATCAGTCGGAGCGGCCTATTCTGTGTTTTTGAAGTTTGGCAAACTCTGGGAGATACAAAAGCTCCCAAAATCCGGACAATAAGCCATTAAATCGAGTCTTTTTGGGTTGCATCTTTGGCCCGCCAATTATATAAAAAATGCTCTTTGTGGTGGTCGTAGCTCAGCTGGTAGAGCACAGGATTGTGATTCCTGTGGTCGCGGGTTCAAACCCCGTCGATCACCCCAATTTATTTTCAGATTATT
>JAYUEB010000127.1:0-2346 GCA_043739525.1 Bdellovibrionales bacterium | reverse complement strand
GTCAAGCGAATTGGATTCGATCAGTTCCATGCTGGGCACACCTTACGGTATTTCTTTGATTCTCGTTCCAACCGACAATGTGGGCGGGATGGATTCAGAGGTTTTAATCAGCTTGCTACCCAAGCATAAACCAAGCTCGATCTATCGAAAGTTAATTCGCCAGAAGTTGGCAGAAGAGTTTCCGGATGCTAAAGTTTCATTTCAATCAGCGGATATTGTGAGTCAAGTTTTGAACTTTGGATTGAGCGCGCCTATCGATATTCAGATTGAAGGTTCAAATTATACTGTTTCTTATGATTTTGCCAAAAAAATACGGGATCTCGTGCGACTCATTCCCGGAACTGCAGACGTCGGTATCAAACAGGTATTTGACAGCCCGAGCATAAAAGTCGAGGTGGATCGAAATCGCGCCGCACGGTTCGGTCTTTCGCAAAGAGATATTTCAAACAGTCTTTTGATTACGCTTTCTTCAAGTAGCGCTATAGCACCTTCATTCTTTATAAATCCTTCAAACGGAGTGAATTACGTTGTCGCCGTGAGACTTCCAAAGGAACAAATGAGTACAGTGAGTGAACTTCTATCCATTCCAATTACTTCAGGCGGAGGAAGTATCCTTGAAAATAATCAAGAAGGAAATTCGCTAGCACCGCTTGGAAAGTCTTCGACTCAAGTTCAAAAATTGGGGAATATGGTGAGTCTTGGAGTTTCCTCGGCACTCACGTCTATCAATCACAGTAATGTTCAGAGAGTCGTCAATGTGACTGCCAATGTTGAGGATCGTGATCTTGGATCTGTGGTAAAAGACATTCGAAATAGTATTAAAAGGCTTGGTGAATTACCCCCAGGAACCAAAATCGAAGTGCGCGGACAAGCAGAAGTGATGGAGGCCTCCTTCAAAAAGCTAGGCTTAGGATTAGTGCTGGCGATTTTATTTGTTTATCTACTCATGGTTGTACTTTTTCAGTCTTGGGTTGACCCGTTCATAGTGATTGTAGCTGTGCCTGGAGCTCTTATGGGAATTCTTTGGATGTTGTTTCTAACTAAAACCACAATCAACGTCGAATCTCTAATGGGTTCAATAATGGCAATCGGAATTGCGGCTTCGAATGCAATTCTTCTCGTGAGTTTTGCAAATGATGTTCGAATTGAAAAAAATCTTGGTCTTATGGAGGCGGCAATTGAAGCGGGTCGAACTCGACTAAGGCCTATTATGATGACCGCAATAGCAATGATTTTGGGCATGTTGCCAGCAGCTTTTGGGCATGGTGAGGGTGGAGAGCAAAATGCGCCGCTCGCCAGGGCTGTTGTCGGGGGATTAATGTGCGCCTCCTTAATTACCGTATTCATTGTGCCGATAGTGTATTGCATGCTGAGAAAGAATCTTCCGACAAAACATTTACTCGATCTTAAGTATAAGGCTGACGAGAACAAAAGTGGGGAATAGCAAATGACAGGTCCCGTACAAAATAATAAATTGGAAGCTAAAAGAGGATCCTTAATCTTTTCTATTCTGGTTATTTTTTTGGTTGCTATTGGTTCCATTATGATTTCTACGCAAGCTAAAGACGCGGCTTTGAAAAAAGAAGTTGCCGAAAGAGAAAAAGAATTGAGTCGAGGGCCAATGGTCCGCGTTGCTCTCGTTTCTAAAATGAGTGGAGACCGAACTTTAAGTCTCATCGGTGAAACTCATCCTTATGCGACCGTGACCCTTTATGCAAAAATCAGCGGTTATTTAAAAGAAGTCAAAGTGGATCGTGGTGATCTCGTACGCAAGGATCAAATTCTTGCAACTATTGAATCGCCAGAATTGGTGCAAGAAATTGTTGCGGCCCAAGCTGATAAACAAAACAAGATGGCTATCGCTAAAAGGTTGAGTCGCCTAGGCGCACGGCAATTGGCGTCTACTCAAGAAGTTCAACAAGCCAAAGCTGAGGCCGAAATTGCAAAAGCTAAACTTGAATCAATCATGATTAGAAAAACCTACACCATCATTCGTGCGCCTTTTGACGGAGTCGTGACTTCGAGATTTGCGGACGCGGGCGCCCTCATGCAGAACGCGGCCAATTCACAGACGAGTGCTTTGCCGATACTAACGGTTTTGCAGGTGGATCGCTTGCGTATATCGGTCTATGTTGATCAACGAGACGCCCATTTCATTGGGCCAGGGTCGATAGTTAAAATTACGATTCCAGAGCGGCCTGATATTTCATATGATGCCAAAGTGACCCGCATGTCCGCAGAATTGGATGCGAAAACTAGAATGCTGGCTGTAGAAATAGAATTGGACAATCGAAAGCGTGATATTGTGGCTGGAAGTTTCGTCAAGGTTTCTCTCAAAATACATGC
>JAYUEB010000126.1:0-7087 GCA_043739525.1 Bdellovibrionales bacterium | reverse complement strand
TTTTTAAATGAAATTTTTGAGCTTCAAAAGCCGGGTAGCTATATTGATTTTAAGACCGACTCACTTGAGTATTTTGATTGGGCTGAAGAAAAATTTGCTCAGTCTACTTACAAGGTCGTCCGCAGTACTCGCGATTTACACAATAGCGATTGGGCCTCGGAAAATTTTATCACCCATTTTGAAAAAATATTTTTGAGTAAATCTCAACCGATTTTTTATACACGTCTTCTTAAGTCATAACTGATTGATCATAAATCAACTTTAGATTTTGAATATTAAAGCTGAGGTTCTGGCAGGCCTTTGCACCTAAAGCTTTCTCAAAGGCTCCTTGAAGCTTATCAAAATACTTAATGAGAACGAGAGCCTTCTTTTTGCCGCCTGGTTTGAGCTCAATGTGAAATTGTCTTGCGTCGGCTTCGTTCAAAACCCGTTTTACGAATCCTTTGTATTCGAGGTGCGAAATAATGTGACTCATATTACCGCGACTGGTTTGAAATTGTTCTGCTAGTTTTGACGGGGTTAAAGCCTTGCCCTCCTCAAAAAACAGGGCCGTCAGAACAAGACCTTGCAAAAAATTGACATCTTCTTTTTTTAAAACCTTATTAATGTGAGAGAGTAAAACTTCATAAGCATTATTGAGAGCGTAAATGGGACTTTCTTCAAGATATCGTCTCAGCTTCATAGACGCATATTAGTTGAATCATTCAATAGTTGGCAATAAAACAATTATTATATCAGTATGATTGAATGGCAAAATCGTTTAAAATCGGATTCGAAAAGGACACTCAAAATGAAAAATGTGTTTTTTATCTTAACGATTCTGCTGATCCCGCTTCTTTCTTTTTCACAAGTTGAAGTCGCATTTATTGAAATGCGAGATCCGCAAGGAAAGCTCATTGAGTTTGAAAAAGACGCAAGGTTTTCTCATGTTGCGATTTCCTACCATCGCCATTGGCTCCATACCCATCCCTTTAGAGGTGTCGAAGTCGTAGACCAAAAAACACTCGAAGAGATTGGCTTAATTGTAGCGACCCTTTTAATTGGTGATCATGACGAGCCGTCCGATGTATTTGTAAAATCAATTATAGGATCGCCATATGAAAGTAAATTTTCTTGGGACAGTAAGCTCTATTACTGCTCAAAGTTAGTCGGTCAATTTTTTGGTTTGAATACGGAGCCAATGGATTTCAATGCTCCGATTTGGCCGTTGTATTTTAGAAAATACAACGGGCTACCGGGACTATCTCCCCAAGGGGCTTATCGGCAGCTCGTTAAGAGAGGCTACCCAGTTCGTTGGTCCTCTCCGAGTTGCCGAGATATTTTTAGTCACCAATAAGGCGCGTCGACGGTGATGTCCCCTTTGACGATTACTTGGCAGCTGATGCGCTGGCTATTGGAGAGGCTATCTCTTTCAATCAAATGTGTCTCGAGCTCATTGGGCGGCGCCAAATTTTCTCGACCCTTCACAATTGTCAGAACGCATTTTCGACATACTCCGTCGCCGCCGCATGAGCTTGCGACCGGAATTCCATTGTCGAGAAGAGATTTCATCAAAAGACTGCCGCTTTCGACCTGAATACTGGCGCGCTTGAGAAAGTGAATCGTGACCATTTCATTACTTTAGCCTAAAGTGATGGGATGAAGAACAGCTTTCAAAACGAGCGCATCATTATTTTTGGAGCCTCTCGCGGATTAGGCGCAGCGGTCGCATCACAAATTCAGAGTGCAAATTTGCTTTTGATTTCGCGAACTCAGTCAAAACACGACCTTAGTCGGGAGGCTGATCAACAAAAGGTACTCGAACTTGCGCAGGAGTTTTCACCCTCACGTATTTTCTATTTCGCAGGGGGTGGTCCTTACGGCCAGTTTGCCGAAAAAAATTGGCGTGATCATGAGTGGGCTTTTCAGGTAAACTTTTTATTTCCGGCTAAACTTGTACATTTCTTTTTGAAGTCGCAAGTGAGTGTAAATCAAATCATTTTGACAGGCTCTGCAATCGCAGAATCGCAAGCGGATAAAAATGCGGCAAGCTATTCATCCTCGAAACATGCGCTTCGTGCCCTTTTTGAAAACATTCAGTCTGAGAATTTGAAGTTCGATTTGAGGCTTTTCAGTCCGGGGTATATGAATACGACTTTGCTTCCAAAAAAGGCGTGGCCTCGTGAGTTAGAAAAGGTCCTAGACCCAACCGAAGTCGCTCAGACTTTTTGTGAATGGGCCCTTGATGCTTCGGCTACGCAACACAAAATTTTAAAGTGAAGAATCATCTTTTGTATTCTGTATCAGCCTTCGTGTAAACTATTGTAAGCCTTAAAGAGGAGATAATAATGTCTGAAGCCAATCAGATTGAAAAAGTTTTAATTATCGGTTCTGGTCCAGCGGGTTTAACAGCTGCCATTTATACTTCTCGTGCTCTATTGAAGCCACTCATGATTGAGGGTGAGGAGGCCGGCGGGCAACTTATGATCACAAACGACGTTGAAAATTATCCGGGATTTCCCAAAGCAATTACGGGCCCTGAACTGATGGCGGACTTTCGAGCTCAAGCCGAAAGATTCGGAACTCGCTTTATCACTAAGAATGTAACGAAAGTAGATTTTACGAAACGCCCTTTCAAAGTTTGGGTTGGTAAAGATCTTTATCAGGCTGATACTGTTATTATTTCGACGGGTGCAAGTGCAAAATATTTGGGTCTTGAATCCGAAAAGAAATTTTTATCAAAAGGAGTTTCGGCTTGTGCAACCTGCGATGGCGCCTTTTTTCGAAATGTTGAAGTTGCAGTCGTTGGCGGTGGAGATACCGCCATGGAAGAGGCGAACTTCTTAACACGATTTGCTTCTAAAGTTTATTTGATACATCGCCGTGATTCGTTTCGTGCTTCTAAAATCATGGTAGACCGCGCTCTTAAAAATCCAAAGATCGAGCCGATCTGGGATTCTGAAGTGACAGAAGTCATTGGAACTCAATTTGTTGAAAGCCTCAGAATCAAAAATATTAAAACCGGTAAAGAAACCGTGAAACCCATGGGCGGAATTTTCATCGCCATCGGCCACAAGCCGAATACCGATCTGTTCAAAGAATTTATTCACACCAATGAAACCGGTTACATCAAGACAAAGCCTGACTCGAGCTACACAAATGTAGACGGTGTATTTGCTTGCGGAGATTGCAAGGATCACGTCTATCGACAAGCCGTAACGGCAGCAGGGTCAGGTTGCATGGCAGCCATCGATGCTGAACGTTGGCTTGAAGCTCACGGCGAATAAGGGAGAGACATGTCTAAACTCAATACGAGAGATCTCGTCGCAAAAATTGAAAAACTTGCGAAAGAAAAAATGCGACAAGAGGATATTGTTCCGCTTAAGGATTTTCGTGATCTTAAGCAGAAGCAAAATCAGAAATGTATTCTCGTTATTGAAGACGATGAGACGATGCGCTCAGCTCTCAAAAGAATATTTGAATCTGAAAATTATCGAGTTAAGACGGCGTCTGACGGCACTCAACTTTCGACCGTTCTAGATGATTCTCCCATCGATTTAATTGTCTTGGATATTGGTCTTCCGTGGATCAATGGAATTGAGCTCGCAAAGCTTCTGAAGGAACATGAGTATCTTAAAAATATTCCATTGATATTTGTTAGTGGTAAAGTTGGCGACCTCGATGTGAAAAGAGGCTTTGAAGCTGGCGCCGATGACTACATTAAAAAACCATTCGATATAGAAAAAATTAAAAAAACCGTTGCAACTCTTTTGAAGCTAAGTGAGTGAAGTTGTCGTTCGAGCCTATGAGGCTCGAGATCGTTCTGCAATTCGCGCTCTTTGTTTTGAAACTGGGGATAAAGGTTCTTCGGCGCGGACATTCTTTGCAGATAGCGAACTCTTTTCTGATCTTTGGACTCTTTACTATACCGACATTGAACCCGAATCGACCTGGGTCGCTGAAGTCGACGGAGAGTTTGCGGGGTATCTCAGTTGTTCTTTTCACGAGAGCAAATCGACTTTGCTGACGCTCCTCTACGTTTTACCTATCGCACTTTTTAAGGCACTTTTGCGAGGGACTCTTTTTCGACCATATATTTGGAATATTGTTTTTGGAACGATCATCTGTTGGATTAGAACTCCGATTATTCGGGTTACTTCAAAAAATAAATTCGACTCGCATCTTCACATCAATCTAAATAAAAATTTTCGAGGACGAAAAATTGGCGAAAGCCTTCTTCTTAAACTATTTGATAAATCAAAGAGCCTGGGGACTTATGGGGTAATGGCCGGAGTTCGCGCAGATAACGGCAGTGGCTTGCAATTTTTTCAAAGACAGGGATTTATAAAACTGGAAGAGCAGCCTGGATTTCATATATTAGGGATCCAAGTAAAAGCAGTTCTGTTAGGGAAGATTTTTAAATAGATTTCGTTTTCGCCTTTTACAG
The DNA here is from genome assembly GCA_043739525.1 of Bdellovibrionales bacterium. Lineage (GTDB taxonomy): Bacteria > Bdellovibrionota > Bdellovibrionia > Bdellovibrionales > JAMPXM01 > JAYTQQ01. The sequence continues at coordinate 2,661 of JAYUEB010000126.1, read as the reverse complement.
GGTTCAGCGGCATTTGCCGATTTTAAAGTTGTATGTCTTAGCCAAAACAGCGGTCAAGGCGGCGGGCAGACGTTTCACTTTAAAAATAAATTGGAAGTGGCATTTCCAAATGCAACTCAGGACAATACCGCTGATTCAAAATATTATCTTGATGCTGGAAACGGATATGATTTGGATGATCACGATGTTCTTGGCTTTCATGGAAGCACTTTGAAAACCCGTTCCGATTACGTTGTTTTTGCTGGTAATGAGCCAAGTGGAACGCTCGCTTTTGCAATTCCAAAAAATATTCTAAAGGCGACTCCTGGAACTCACTTTGTCGGTTATTTTCAATCAAAAGAAACTGACACAGGTGCTGGTCCGATTCCTTTGAATGTATCGTTTGGTGATTGTCAGATTAAATAATTGGTACCAACAAACACGAAGTATCGTGCTGTGGCCTGGTTGTGGCCAAATTTGGCCGGGTCACTTTGCAATCTCCCACAGCAGACGGACATCGAGGATGAAAATGACAACCTGTTGGCGGATTAATTGGGCTCGGCACGTCGCCCGTTAAAATAATTCGTTTATCTTTTTTATGTGGATCTGGAACTGGAATCGCAGACAACAAAGCCTTGGTATAAGGGTGTTGTGGATGACGATATAGTTCTTCAGAGCTTGCCATTTCGACTACTTTTCCGAGATACATCACAGCAACGCGATTCGAAATATGTTCGACTACCTTTAAATCATGGGCGATGAACAAATAGGTGAGTCCTAGTTTTTGTTGTAGATCCATGAGCAAGTTAATCACCTGAGCTTGAATCGAAACATCAAGTGCAGAAACCGGTTCGTCACAAACTATGAACTGTGGTTCAACAGCTAGTGCGCGTGCGATACCAATACGCTGACGTTGTCCGCCCGAAAATTCATGCGGATATCGATTAATATGTTCAGGTCTTAATCCGACAATTTGTAAAAGTTCTTTGACGCGATTTTGTCTGTCACCCTTTGAATTAAAGAGATTGTGAATAATAAGAGGTTCGCCAATGATCGATCCAACCGTCATACGAGGATTTAAGCTCGCATAAGGATCTTGAAAGATAATTTGCATTTTCCGGCGGAGTGCTCTGAGCTCTTCGCCCTTAAGAGTCGTGATGTCTTGGCCTTCAAGAATAATTTTTCCGGCTGAAGGTTCTATGAGCCGAATGATACAGCGACCTAGGGTTGATTTTCCGCAACCGCTTTCGCCTACGAGACCGAGTGTCTCACCTCTTTTAATTTCAAGATTCACACCTTGAACAGCTTTGACACTTGCAACTTCTCTCGAAAAAAACCCACCTTTAATCGGAAAATTTTTCGTGAGTCCTTCAACTTTTAAGAATGCATTTTCCATAGGATCCTATCTTTTCTTGTCAGCTGAGTCGGGTACTGGATGAAAACATGCTGCCTGATGAATGCCATCGATTGTCTTAAGTTCTGGATCCCGCGATTTACAATCTTCTTGAGCGAAGTTACAGCGATCATTGAATCGGCAACCCTTCGGGATATTTAATAGATTTGGTACAAGGCCTTTAATGGTCTCAAGTCGCTCGCGTTTGTGGCCAGTTTCAAAATGCGGAATAGAGTCGAGTAAACCTTTTGTGTAGCGATGTCTCGGTCGATAAAAAATATCTTCGGCGCTGCCGTACTCGACAATGCGACCGGCATACATGACGGCAACAAAATCACAAGTTTCAGCGACGACGCCAAGATCATGAGTAATTAAAATCATCGAAGCATTAAATTCGCGCTGAAGCTTTCGGATAAGTTCTAATATTTGCGCCTGAATCGTTACATCGAGTGCCGTCGTAGGTTCATCTGCAATCAAAAGGCTTGGATTGCAGGATAACGCCATTGCGATCATCACACGTTGGCGCATACCACCTGAGAGTTGATGAGGATATTCGTCAACACGTTTATCCGGTTCTGGAATTCCCACGAGCTTGAGCATATCAATTGTTTTCTCGCGAACTTGCTTTGAGCTTAAACCTTTTTGGTGAAGCGCTATGGCTTCGGCAATTTGGTAGCCGCAAGTAAAAACTGGATTGAGAGAAGTCATAGGCTCTTGAAAAATCATGGCGATTTCATTGCCTCTAATTTTTCGCATTTCTTCTTCAGAAAGTTTTAATAAGTTTTTACCTTCAAAAAGGATTTCTCCTCCGACAATACTTCCTGGAGGACTTGGAATAAGGCGCATGATAGAAAGTGAAGTAACTGATTTTCCGCAACCGCTTTCGCCCACAATGCCGAGAGTTTTGCCTTTTTCGACAGAGAAAGAAATGTCGTCGACGGCTAAAAAAGTTCCGTCGTCCGTACGAAATTGAGTCTTTAAGTTTTTAACTTCCAGTAGCGGCACTTCAATTACCTCATCTATTTTTCAGTTTTGGATCGAGAGCTTCTCTGAGAGCGTCGTTGAATAAATTAAACGAAAGTATGAGACCGAGCATGAAAATTGTGCCGGCAAGAAGATTACCAAAAAAGGGCCGTGAAATTTCAAGCGCTGAGTCTTCAAGCATAATCCCCCAAGACGGAACACTAGGTTCAACTCCAAGACCAATATAACTCAAAATGACTTCAAACTTAATAGCTGAAACGAATCCTAGACCAAACTGTACGAACGCGATGTGAGTGACGTTTGGA
>JAYUEB010000125.1:0-2348 GCA_043739525.1 Bdellovibrionales bacterium | reverse complement strand
TTTCGAAAAAAATATCAGGTCTTCAAGGCGACTTCAGGCGAGGAAGCCCTCAAAATTCTGGCTCAACATCCAGTTACGGTGATCATTAGCGATCAGAGAATGCCCAACATGATGGGCGTTGAATTTCTAACGAAGTCGACGCTTACTCATCCCGACGCCATTCGTATCTTACTCACTGGCTACACCGATATAAATTCTGTTATTGCGGCAATTAATTCGGGACAAATCTATCGCTATGTTACAAAGCCCTGGGATTCGGTCGACCTCGAAAATGCGATTGATAAAGCTGTTGAGAGATTTGAAGTAGGAGCTGAGTTGAAAGAGAAAAATAAAGCTCTAGCTCTTGCATATGATGAATTGAAAACACTCGACAAGGCAAAATCTGATTTTATGATGCTCGTCAATCATGAGCTTAAAACTCCACTGACGGCTATCATGAGTTTTTCGGACCTCCTCAAAGAAACCACTTTGGATGCAGACCAAACCAAATTTTTATCTCGAATTCAAAGTTCGACCGGCCGACTTGAAGCCCTCGTGAATGACGTGCTCGAATTTCTTTCTGCCGAATCTCATCTCACTCCTGTAAAAAAAGTAAAACTAAATTCGAAGTTGATTGAGGCAATGGTACCGCCGAATCTTGGTGCACTTCTGCAAAAAAATAAACTCTCTCTAAAATTTGACGTCGAACCCGCGATCTTTTTAGCCGACGAAAAAATATTGCGAAATCTTTTTTCAAGGCTTCTTGAAAACGCTGCAAAATTTGCCGAACCCTCGTCAGAAATTTTAATTAACGCAAAAACGAAAGCCTCAGGCAAGAATGAGATTTTAGAAATCAGCATTCAAAATCAGGGTCCCAATATCAACCCTGAAAAAATTCAAAATCTGCTCAAAAGCTTTACTCTGAACGAAAATGCTTTCAACCACTCGACGGGAAATGGCCTTGGCCTTAGCATTTGCCAAGCCCTTCTCAAACTTCACAACAGTCAATTGAATTTTGAATCCTTTGATCACACTATCACGGTTTCGTTTCATTTCAACCTCGCCTAATCACCATAGCCATCCGTAATTCGGATTCCGTACCTCTCGTTGGCCGCTGATTTCATATCCGTCCGGCTTTACGAATTGCATCGCCTCATGTCCTCGGACTTTCAATGCGGAGAAAATTTGAATTTCTACCAACATCTCTTTGTAATTACCTTGGTCATGATCAGTGCCGACCAAGGCTTCACTCACCAACACGGACCTAAACAAATTGTCCTCGCTGTCGGCGCAGTTCAAACACTTGCGGCCAAAGGAGCCGTTCACTTCTCAAACAATCGAGTGCTAAAGGCAAGCGACCTCGGCTCGAGTATACGAGTCAGCGGCAAAAGTGTAGGCGGTGTTGATGTCGAATTTAAAAATGGTGCTTACCATATCGAAGTTCTTAAACCTGAGCTGTTTCGACTATATTCTGAACTTGATGAGCTGACTCGGCACATGCGTGGGATGAGTGTTCGCATCCAGGAGGGTCTAATTCAAATTTCCGGAGATCTTCTTCGTAAAAGTGATTGGATTAAGGTTGCGCAAAACCATACCGAAGGTGCTCCCTATCAGTTTCGCGCCAAGATGGATCCCACGATCAAAAAAGAAATGACTCTCTATTTCCACGAGCTTTTGAAGTCGTCTGATCTACCCTTTGCTGACATTCAGCTTGCGCCCTATGCTCAGATTTCGCTAACTAAGTCGGCGTATGCGCTGCGATCTAAGTATGACAAAGTTCTCGGCCGCTACGGGTTCGTCATCGAACAAAACCCAAGTATTCTTCAACTCGAACCTCTCGTACGAGTGAATATTTTGGTCGCCGAAATTAGAAAAAACTTCAGTCGGACTCTCGGAATCGCCTTTCCGGGCAGTGCAAAGGCAAGTCTTCTCCCGAATTTTCAAATTCCGGGTGACGGAGAGGGCATCAACGCCGAAATCAATGCCCTCGAACAGCAGGGAAACGGCCATCTCTTAGCGGCCCCAACTCTGCTTTGTCGTTCCGGAAAAAACGCAGAATTTTTAGCGGGAGGAGAAATCCCTATTAAAATGCTCAGCTATAAATATCATGAAACAACATGGAAGAAGTATGGCGTTCTTTTGAGAGTTAGTCCGCTAGCAGATGCCATGGGCCGCATGAGCATTGCTTTGACGACTGAAGTTTCGATGTTAGATGCAAGCCATTCTATTGATGGCGTTCCCGGTCTTCTCACCAATCGAATTGAAAGCCACTTTGATCTTAAAAAATCGCGAACGATTGCATTGAGTGGCCTTTTAAAAAGTGAATGGTTTAGAAACTCAGACGGCTTACCTTGGATCAGCCAAATCCC
>JAYUEB010000124.1:0-7091 GCA_043739525.1 Bdellovibrionales bacterium | reverse complement strand
GCCATAAATTTTTATTACTTTTCAACTTCCCACTGGCTCGAATCACCTAAATCAAAAACCTTGATCCCAAGTGTTGTGAGCTCGGCGCGAATTTCATCGCCCCGTTTGAAGTCTTTATTTTTTCGAGCCGCTGATCTCTCACTTACCAATTTATCAATCGCCGCGCGCTCGAGGTTTTTTTGTTTTAAAAGCATATCATCTAAAATACGCAAGTAATGACTCGCGTCTTCTTGAAAGAGCGAAAGCATATCACCCTTTTGTCGCAACCAAGACTCGAAACTCATTGTCGTGGCCCTTACGTCCGGAGTGATTTTCATTCCGTAGCGGTAGAACGTATTAAAGCTTCTCACTACTTTGAAAAAAGAAGCCATTACTTCAGGTGTATTAAAATCGTCATCCAAAGCTTTTTTAATCTGCTCATCTTCAGCTTTAATTGTCTTTTCAAACTTGGGATTGACGGCTCCCGGCACGATGTCAGACGACGAGTGCAAGTGATTCGCCAGAGCCAATGCTGAATAAATACGAGCTAAACCTGAAATGGCATTCTCAATCGCGCTTTCAGAGAAATCACTGACGGAACGATAGTGAATCGAAAGCATCATGTATTTCAAAATCTCTGAATTGTACTCTTTCAAAAATTCACGCGCGGTTTTAATATTACCGAGAGACTTCGACATTTTTCTGTCGCCGAAGTTGATCATATTATTATGCATCCAGTATTTAACAAAGGTTTTACCCGTACACGCTTCGCTTTGAGCAACTTCATTTTCATGATGAGGAAAAAGTAAATCCATTCCTCCGCCATGAATATCAATGCTTTCGCCGAGAATCGTACGAATCATCGCAGAACATTCAATATGCCAACCTGGACGACCTTCTCCCCAGGGAGATGGCCATTTTGGCTCTCCAGGCTTAGCTGGCTTCCATAGAGCAAAGTCAAGAGGATCCGTTTTCTTTTGATTGAGCTCTCCGCGAGCCGCTTGTTTCAAATCATCGATGTTACGATGCGAAAGTTTGCCATACTCTGAAAATTTTCGAACCGAGAATAAAACTTCTCCTTCAACGACATAAGCCGCGCCTTTTTTAACGAGTTCGTCAATCATCTGAACGATCGACTGCATGCTGTCTGTCACTTTTGGATTTGAATCATGAGGCCTCAAACTAAGGGCAGCAAAATCAGTTTTAAATTCTTCGATGTAGCGTTCAGAAATAACCGATGATGCGGTTTTCTCTGCTATCGCCTTTTCAATAATACGATCATCAACATCGGTGTAGTTATAAACAAAGTTGACATCGTAGCCAGAAGCCTCGAGCCAATTGCGAACCAGATTGAAAAAAATAGGTCCGCGAAAATTTCCGATATGAAGAAGCCCGTAAACAGTAGGCCCACACAAATACATCTTCACAACGCCAGGAACAAGCGGAACAAACTCTTCTTTTTTCTGAGACAAGGAATTAAAAATTTGAAGTGCCATTATTTAACTTCTCCCTGGGACAGGCAGCGATCAACTCTCATCAACAATGATTGCTTTCTCATTAAAGGCACAAGCAATTTAAGTTCAGTACCATGAGGCTCACCAATAATGGCAACTCGAATTGGCTGAAATAAGGTCTTGCCTTTAGCTCCTGTGGTCGCCTTCACTTGATCCTGCATCGAATTGAAGTCGGCTTCAGTAAAGCTTTCACGTGAATGCGCACCCAGCAGTTCCCGCCATTTTTTCCAAACGGACTGAGATTCTGGCCATTTAAATACTTCCTGCGCCTCAGGTTTAATTTCAAAAGCTTCGTCACTCAAGTGTTTAAATAGTGGGGCAGCATCTGCGAGCGTCGTCATATAAGTTTTAAATGCAGTAAGGGCTTCATCTTGCCATTTCGGATCATCACTGAGCTTTAGACCCGCTTTATTAAATAATGGCAAAAGTCGATTCCATAAATCTGTATGGGGAAGCGCACGCAAATGAGTTGCGTTCATCCAATTTAATTTAGTCTCATCAAAAACGGCTGAAGCCGCGTGAAAACGCTCAGAAGTAAATTCCGAAATCATCTCTTCACGACTTAATATTTCTTTTCCGCTCGGCGACGACCAACCCAAAAGCAAAATAAAATTATTCAAAGCTTCTGGTAAATAACCACGCTCTTCATATTCATGGCAGCTGGTAGCACCATGACGCTTTGAAAGCTTTTGTTTATCTGCGCCCAAGATAATCGAGAGGTGCCCAAACTCAGGGATTTGATAGCCAAAAGCTTCATAGAGCATGAGCTGTCTTAATGTATTATTGAGATGTTCTTCCGCGCGAAAGACATGCGTGATCTTCATGAGCGCATCGTCAATGGTGCAGCAAAAATTATAGGTCGGCATTCCGTTCGATCTTAAGATCACAAAGTCGCCCACCATATCGCTTGGAAACTTCACTTCTCCGCGAATCAAGTCATGATGAATGTAATCTCGTTTCTCACGAACACGAAATCGAATGGCAGCGCTCTCGCCTGCCGCAATTCGCTTTTTCGCTTCAGTAGGGGAAACGGTATTCTCAGGCGCTTCAACTTGGTGGGGTTTACCTGACGCAATGGCAGCTTGCTTTAGGACTTCGAACTCTTCATCCGTTCTAAAATCGTAATAAGCAAGGTCTTTTGAAATCAGGAGCTCAGCATGCTTCAAGTAAATATCTTTGCGCTGTGACTGTCTATAGGGACCATATGAGCCAGAATCTATGAGGGTCTTCGGATTGGGGCCTTCGTCCCATGGAAGATCAAGCCAATCGAGTGCGTGAATCTGAGTACGCATCGACTCTTCGGTTGAACGATCTAAATCCGTATCTTCGATTCTTAATATAAATTTTCCACCAAAACGTTTGGCAAAAAGATAATTGTAAAGTGCAGTGCGCGCTCCACCAACATGAAGATAGCCCGTTGGTGACGGAGCAAAGCGAACTCGAACATTTTGCAAATTTTTAGGTGCGAGTGACATTCCATTTCCTTGTTATTACATTTGTCCTTTATAGGACAAATCCCGAGTGTATTCCAGGATAACAAGGAAATGTTAGTAACGAAAGATCATAAACCGAAAATTGAGCGTACTTCTGCTTGTTGTTCGAGGTCGTCTTTGCTAGTAGCAAGAGAAAGTTCTTTTAAAAGCAAATTACGCGCAGTATCAAGCATTTTGCGCTCGCCAAAACTCAATTCTTTGTCAACTTTAAGTAAGAATAAATCGCGTAAAACTTCTGCAATCTCATAAACAGAACCTGTTTTAATCTTTTCCATGTACTCGCGATATCTGCGATTCCAGGTTTGATTATCGATCTTCACATTTGTTTCTTTCAAAATCTGAATCACTTTGCCAGCTTCTTCTTTTGAAATAATCGGGCGAAGTCCAACTGTATCGACGTTATTTTTCGGAATCATGATTTTCATTCCGCTGTCTAAAATCTGAATTGTGTAGAATACTTGCTTATTGCCAAAGATCTCTTTGGTTTCCATGGCGGTAACTTTACCAACCCCATGACCAGGATAAACCGCGTTATCACCCACATTGAATGATGCCATCAAAAGACCTCCCTAAAAGACATGCCCTAAAAATTTGGCCTAAATATACTTTGACCCCGAGCCAGTGGGTTATATCAGGTATGACACTCTCAATCAATTGAATAGCTCTAAAGTGAACATATTTCTCGTAGCTTTGTAAGTACTCATTGGTCTCTAAATTGGATTATTTAAAGGCTTTTTTTAGCCAACACTGGCGAGCGATCCGCTTGGACTGTTCAGTTGTGACTTAAGGGCTTGATGTTCGGTCTGAACCAGCTTTGGATCTTTTTCAAGAAGTGAAAAGGCGGCCTCTCGAGCCTCTGATAAAATTTTCACATCTCGTATCAGGTTTGCAAGTTTGAAGCCAGGAAGCCCCGACTGTCTGCGCCCCAAAAACTCTCCGGGTCCCCTTATTTCAAGATCTGCTTCGGAGATTTTAAAGCCATCAGACGTCATCTCCATGATCTTCACACGTTCGCGCGATTCAACTGAAACAGCCTTTCCCATGAAGAGAATGCAATAGCTTTTGAGATCACCACGGCCAACACGGCCTCGCAACTGATGAAGTTGCGAAAGACCAAAACGTTCAGCATGTTCAACGACCATGAGAGTTGCGTTAGGTACATCCACACCAACCTCGATCACCGTCGTTGAAACCAGAATTTGATATTCGCCTTTTCGAAATGCGGTCATCACTTGATCTTTTTCTTGCGGCTTCATTTTTCCGTGAAGCAAAGCAATTTTAAATTCGGGAAAATCAATTTTAAGTCTTTCAAACTGTGAGATCGCGTCTTTGAGATCAATCTTTTCACTTTCTTCTACAAGCGGATAAACAATATAGGCTTGTCGTCCTGCTAAGACTTGATCTTTCAAAAAAGTCATAAACTTCGGACGCGCACTATCGTATGCCACTCGAGTCACAATCGGAGTTCGACCTGCGGGTAACTCATCAATGATCGAAACGTCCAAATCACCATAAACTGTCATGGCTAAAGTTCGAGGAATAGGCGTCGCTGTCATAATGAGAAAGTGTGGGCTTTTACCTTTTGATTTCAGCATGCTTCTTTGTTCGACGCCAAATCGATGTTGCTCATCGATAATTGCTAAAGCCAAGCTTTTAAATTGAACGTCCTCTTGAATCAAAGCGTGCGTGCCAACACAAATATCAATTTCACCATTTGCCAACTGATCATAAATTTTCTGTTTTTCAGAGAGCTTCATGCCTCCAGTTAAAAGTCCGACCCGAACGCCTAGGGGCTCTAAATATTTTTTTGAATTGAGATAATGTTGCTCCGCTAAAATTTCAGTCGGAACCATCAATGCAACTTGCTGCTTATTTTGAATCGCAACTAAGGCACTCATAAATGCAACGAGAGTTTTGCCGCTTCCGACATCTCCTTGAACAAGGCGATGCATTGGCGAAGGACGAGCTAAATCATCCGCAACTTCTTTGAACGCCCGGCGCTGAGCATTCGTAAGTTTAAAACTCAAACTATGAACGAGTTTTGTGACCAATTCGAAATCTGATTTAAGCGCTTGAGCACTCATATCTTTGAAACTTGATCGCTTACTTGCTAAGTAAAGTTCAAGCCAAAAAAACTCTTCGAAAATAATTCTGCGATGATAATCCGACTTAAGCGCGACAAAGTCAGCGCCTGAATTTTCAGGTGGGATATGAACATTTTTGAGCGCGGTCCAACGTCTTACAAGATTATATTTGTCTTCGATCCAACGCGGAAGTCGCTCAATTTCTGCTGGGGGAGCCGGATCAAATTCGCGTATCACCTGCAACAACATTTTTTGAATTTGTCTCGTTGAAAGACCTTCGGTCTCAGGATAAATTGGTAAAACTTGATCCTTTGATTCATCTTCCTCTGGTTTTATTTCCTCGAGATCGGGATGATGAAACTCCTTCATGCTGCGGTAAAAAGTCACCTTACCGACTACCCGAACCATTTCACCAACTTTGAATCTCTCAAAATATCCGCGATACGGAACACGAAAATATTTACAGTGAATTTTTCCGGAACCGTCAAACAAAGTGACGTCGTAAATTTTTCGACGTGATTTTCCCATATTATACGAGCTGACGTTTGCAATTTGGGCCTTGAGACTGACAAGTTCACCGGGTTGAAGAGATGCAATATTTCGCGCAGCCCTTCGGTCTTCATAAGCTCTTGGATAATACTCAATCAAATCTCGAACATCTTTGATGTCCTTTTTACTTAAGACATCACCCAACTTTGGTCCAACTCCCTTGAGGAATTGAATGGCAGTTTCAAGTTTGAGTGTCGGCTTTGGTCCCATGACCCAGCATTTAAATGCTCTTTGCTTGGCCAGTCAACCAAAGCATGCGACAATTATCATATGGAAACAGCTAAATACTTTAAAATTAAAGTAAGTACCATTATTCCGGATCGACCCATTGATTTTGATCTGTTTATCATGATCAACGGCCGCTATGTCCACTATCTTCGCTCTGGAGACCGCCTTTCAAAAGAGAAAATCGCGCAACTCGGACGTGCGGACGTATTTTATATTTTAGAAGAACACCGTAAACTTTTTAAAGTCTTTGTTTTCGATCGCATGAACGAATCACAAATCGACGTTGCAACAAAGGCACATATTCTCCGCGAAAGTTCGATGGCTTTGGCTGAAGAAATATTTGAACAACCCGATGTCAGCCGTGCACTTGATGAATCAAAAGAACTTATCACTCAGTTTATTGATTTCATGGAACAAGAACCTGAAGGAATGGCACATTTGATTTCTCTTTCAAGCCACGATTTTTATACTTACAACCACTCGCTTGATGTCGGCGTCTACTCACTCGGGTTAGGTAAAGCAGTTGGCTTCGGAAGAGAAGATTTGGCCGAGCTAGGACGTGGCGCTCTCTTTCACGACATCGGCAAACGCAATGTTCATGTCGACATTATTTGTAAACAGGGCCCGCTCACTGAAGTTGAATGGGCACAAATGCAAAAGCATCCACAGTACGGGCTCAAAATTTTAACAGACTACGCGTGCAGCGAAGCGATGCGTGCTTGTTGCTTTGAGCATCACGAAAGCTTTGCCGGAAACGGTTATCCTCAACAATTATCAGGCCCCGAAATTCATCCAATGGCGCGGATTGTGGCGATCACCGATACTTACGACGCACTCACCACAAAACGTTCGTACAATGTCCCTATGATGCCTTCTGAGGCGGTTGAGTTTATGAAGAATAAACTTGCGGGACGATATGATCCCGATGTTCTTGAGGCTATGTACTCCGTGTTATTTAAGATGAAAAAATCCGCGTAAGCACCGAGGGCTCGGTCTGCTGGCAGCGGTCCTCGGTCAGCAGTTGTTCAGTTTCAGTCACAGTCATCCGTCAGAATCAGTTGCCAGATCAGGTATCAGATATCAGGTATCAGCTGCAGATACCCGATACCCTGAAAGCCTGTGTTTAGTGAGTCAACTTATACAAGTGAGCCCCCAATTCATCAGCTGGTGCTTTGAGAGCCACTAACGAATCCTCCAAATCAATAATGGCTTGAACCTCACGAAGACTTGCAAAAGCCATTACA
>JAYUEB010000123.1:0-2349 GCA_043739525.1 Bdellovibrionales bacterium | reverse complement strand
CCATATGATTTGCAATGTCCATTTGGCTCAAAACTTTTACTCGAGAAATTAATTCTGTGCCGATCTCTTTCGGTATTTTATTTGCGACCTCCATCATGACGCCGTCAATTCGATAACGGACACAATAGCCATCATTGGATGGCTCAAAGTGCACATCACTTGCTCGAGCTTCATATCCTTCGATCAGAAATCGGCTGAGTTCTGTGACATTACTTTCGCCCTTAGACGGATTTCTTGTCACAACCGAAGAATTTGGTGTGATTGAAGTCGAATCCATCAGCCATTTTTTAAAATTCTCAAGCGTGATGGCTTCTAGATTGATACGGTAGCCGCGCAAGTACCGAGCGGCAATAAAACAAATTGATTCACTCGTTGGATTGACAACACCCAGGATAACTTCGTTTTGAACAACTTTTAAAGGGATCATTTGATGCTCGATCATGATCTCTCTTGTAAGAAGTTTAAGGGCATCTTGCATTCTAGGAGCTTCTCGATTGGCTTCGAATCTCACTCCGCTATTTTTGGTTACGTATTCGAGACGCCGAGCTAAAACCTTCGAGAGGTTAAGACAAAAGGCTCCCGATTTGAGTAGCTGCATGAATATTGATTTTTTGAATTTGATAAGTGTCGAAGTTTTTGATGCTCGTGCCAGGTGTGAGTGCGGAGTATTTGAGAGCAAGGAAACTTCAGATAGGCTTTCTTTTTGGCCGATTCCGATCAACTGGCTGTATGTTGAACTTGAACTTATTCGCTTTGAAAGTTCGACTGCGCCAGATTGAAGAATGTAAAATGTTTCGCTCTCTTCGCCAGGAGAATAGATGACGTCTCCTGTTTGGTAAATCACTTGTTCTGCAGCTCCGGCGAGTTGCTCAAAAACTTGAGGATTCATTAAATCAAAATAATGGGACTTTCTGAGGGCCGTTATGACGTCCTCATCTGGTGTCACCTCTGCATTTTTTTTGGGGCGGACTGTGGCGCCTGAATAGAGGCCCTTTAATTTTTTCTCCGTAGAATCAAAATCTTGTTCGCCAATGAGTACGACATTCACTTGAACCTTTGAGAATTGCGTTTGGCAATAGGCCGTGAAGTCACTGCGATATGGATCTTTTGCGGCAAAAAGAATGTTGTTAGCATAATAACGAATTGGCAAAACTCCAAATTTTCTCCATAAATTTTGAGGAAACAAAGTTGCAATTTCTGGGCTCGCAGAAATTGTTGCGGCATCAAAATATTCTACATACGAATGGCTTTGTGAAAAATTTAAATTTAATTCAGCAAGAGTCATGACAAGATTGTGTGCGAGAGAAGGAGTCTTAAGTAAAATCTTTAAAAATGTCTCGCCCTGCATTTGATAAATTTCAGAATCTTCAAATGCAAAAGCTGAAGCGGACTTATTACTCTGATTGAGAACTGAAAACTCAGAGAAATGAGAGCCTGGTTTCAGTAAAGCAACGCGAGTGACTTGTTGAACTTCAGGCCTGTATTTAGCAATTTCAACTGAGCCTGATTTAATAAAGTAGACCTGATCACTCACTTCATTTTCTAAGATAATTGGGTCGCCCTTTTTATAAACAAAAGAGTTCATGAGTGAGCACGCTAGATTTAAAACAGCGTCGTCTGCATCGCGAAACAGATGACTCGCTTTTAAAATTTGAATAAGTGCTGAATCTACTTGTTGTTCGGCCATGGAGTGGTATCGGAAAATTTACTCGGTTATCACATAAGTGTCCTTAAAAACTAGACCTGAAAACTGTGTCTTGAAATTGACTCCACACTTTGATCTAGAGATTTCGAATAATAATAGTAATTTCAGGTCTTAAGCGTATGAGTCTAAATTCCGAACAGCTTTGGTAAGACTTTCTTTTTTGAAGGAGTGTTTATGGGTTGGCTACGCGGACTTAAGCTCAAGCTTTTGATTATACTTCTGATTGGCTCAGTTGCGCTTGAAGCGTCTCTTTTTGTGGCCTTTGACATTCGAGATAAACAAGCTCGAGTCGTCAATGACCTGATCTCTATGAGAATTCCGGCGGCTCAGTCTATCGGTGTTGCGACTACTCAGCTCAATGGGATAATGAGATCCATTGCTTCTGTTTTGTTAACTGAAAATGATTCGAGCGCCCGCCTTAAACGCATTGTCGCAACAGAAACCGCACACAAAGATTTTAACGAGCATCTTAGAAAGATGCGAAGTATAGGCCTTATGCCTAAATCACAAGAGTTGCTAGATGATGTGATCAAACGTTCTGAAGCTTTAGCCCGGATATTTCATCAGAGTCGCGTCATCTAAATTTTTCGGCCGAAAGTATTTTGTCCTAAATTATTCGAGCATTTTTTGCGAAAAATTTAAGA
>JAYUEB010000122.1:0-7111 GCA_043739525.1 Bdellovibrionales bacterium | reverse complement strand
CAAAATCTTCTTTTGAAAAAGTTTGAACCAAACGAAGCGCCGCGCTCTTAAGGCCCGAAAATGAAAAATCAAAATGTTGTTCATGAATCAACGGCCTTGGAAAGGCGTAGGCCTTTGGATCTCCAAATTCAGAGAGGTAATCGATTTGTACTCCGCCCGGAAATCCAAGCCCGATAAGCTTGGCAAATTTATCAAAAGCTTCACCCGCGGCATCGTCACGAGTGCTACCTAAGACTTCGTATTTTCCAAAATCTTGAATATGATAGATTGAGGTGTGTCCGCCACTAATAGCTAACGCAATATAGGGACAGCGAAAGTCAGGTGGCGGTGCATACTGAGCATCTTTTAAAAAAGGAGCAAGCAGATGACCCTCGAGATGATTGACACCGATAAATGGAATGCCCCGAACAAGTGCCAAGGTTTTTGCGGACACCAGCCCCACAAGTAATGAGCCGATCAGACCCGGCTCACTCGTTACTGCCAAACTTTCAATATTTTCGATTTTGAGACCCGCAGCCATAAGAGTTTCATCGATAAGAGGCAGAAGATTGAAGGTATGATTACGACAAGCGATTTCGGGAACAACTCCACCAAATTTCTCGTGGGCCAAATTCTGGTCAGCAGACCTCTGAGCGAGGACAAAACCGTCGTGGGACACGACAGCCACAGATGTGTCGTCGCAACTGGTTTCGATCGCTAATACATTTTTATAAAAGGACATGCGCGCAGCATAGCATAATGAGGGGCTGTCTGCCCACCTACTTCATGCCTTTGAGCCGAGTTGCCGCCTTTTTCGATTCGGTTGAGTTGGGATATTGGCTGATAACGTCCTTATAAAAGACCTTGGCCTCATCTTTTGAACCCAATTCTTGAAAACTAACACCAATTTTATAGAGAGCCTCGGCTGCATGCTTAGCCTTTGGGTTCGCCTTACGATACTTTTCAAAACTGATCGCGGCGTCTTGCCACTGCTTTTTATCAAAAAAGTCAGATGCGACTTTGTAATCACCTTTTTCACCGTCTGACTTCGAAGTTGCAGGAGGAGGAGCTTTTTTCATTTCTTCAGCTACTTGGGTCAATTGATTTTGAAGCGCTAAGATCTGCGCATCCATCTTAGTCATGACATCTTGATGGACGGCAAGCTTATCGCTTAATTCTTTGATTTTTTGATCGCGATCTTTGAGAGCTCTTTCAATCTTATCTTCATTCTTACCAGCTTTGTTATCTACAACATCGACTCGAGCCGAAAGTTTACTAACAGACTCGTCGATCTCCTGAAATTTGGAATTGACGTCAGCTGTGGATCTTTGGAGGCTTCCAACTTGTTTCTGTAGTTGTTGCTTTTCCTCGGTCTCTTTCACCGAATCTCGCGTGTCAAGAATACAGCCCTGAACAGCGATCGCCAAAATTATCATACCCAATAAACTTTTCACTGGTTTCCTCCGTCTGGAGACTGAAGTCTCGCAGTGTTTTCTGCTTTTTCGGAATAAAATCGAGCTTCTTCAAAAGCGTCTCTTGCTCCGCTATAATCTCGTTCGCTAAATAACTTTTGACCTTTTTTATAAGCCTGATCTGCTCGATACCAGACACCCGGAGCAAGACGAGCGGCCCCCGCTTCTTTTGCATTTTCCCAGGCTGCGCGAGCGACTGAATAATCTGAAACTGGAATATTAGAGATACAAGAGCTGAGTCCGGCCAATAAAACAAAGGCCAGACATACGAAGCTCACGCCTTTTGTAAGGCTCGTGGTATTCACTTGAATTGATTACTCCGAAAGTGGAACAAAGTTAGCGCGACGATTTTTTGAAAATGCCGATTCGCTATCGCCAGTCATAACTGGTTTTTCTTTACCGTAGCTGATCACTTTCAATCTTTTTCCGTCGATGCCTGAGTCAACCAAGTATTTACGAACTGCCTTTGCGCGACGATCGCCAAGAGCCAAGTTGTACTCAACTGATCCACGCTCATCTGTGTGACCTTCAATTTGAATTGTCGATTTATCGTTCTTCTTAATCCATTCGATGTTCTCGGCAATTAATTTTTTCGCCTCAGCAGTTAAACCCGCTTTATCGTAGTCGAAATAAATTGTGTGAAGACCATCGATTTTTCCGCTATCGCTACCTTGAGGATCAAAATTAATTGGCTTGTCTGTTACGCCACCATTTTCGCCAGCTTTTCCGACAGCTGCCGCATTTGCATCGTCTGGTTTCACGTCTTTTTTCTGACATGAAGTAACACAGATGAGAGCCGCGATCGCAACAGCGATCATTGAGAATTTGCGGTTTTGTTGGAAAAACATAGATACTCCTTTTTTGATCTATTAAATGAGCTATTAAATATGAGCTATTTGTTTAACCTATTTGTTTGAAAAATCTAAGTGCATAATGTGATACTTAAATTTTTCAAGCTATTTGATTAACGACTAATCTTGAGAAAATTGGGCTTGTTTGTCAATGGATTGCTGAGCATTCAGAATCTTGTAACGAAAATGTTTCTAGATGGATTGGAGTTTCCGAAATGAAATTCTCATATGAGTTCTTTTTGCAATTCTGCTTAGTATTCCTACTTTTCTCTCCACTCAGCGCCCACGCTCAATTTGTCGATCCTAAGATTCACTTTCAGACCATCGAAACTGCCCACTTTAGTATCGTCTTTGACTCGCGGCATCGACTCGTTGCAGAACTTTACGCAGACTATGCCGAGGAGGCTTATGCGACAATGATCAAAAAGTTCAACCTTGAGGCCCCAGAGAAGACCGTCGTTTTCATTGACGACATTAGCGATCAAGCAAACGGCTCTGCCGTCGGAATCCCTTATGCGATTATCACAGCCTTCGGAGTTTTACCGGGCCCTAGCGAACCCGTCAGTGATTACGGCAACTGGGGACGCGAACTTCTCATGCACGAGTTCACGCACATTCTCAATTTTGAACCTGCTCACGGAATGTTTGCTCCACTCAGATATGTGTTTGGAAATCTCGTTAGGCCCAATATGTTTTTGCCAAGATGGTACCTTGAAGGCTTAGCAGTTGAAGAAGAGACCGAGTACTCAGATTACGGAAGATTGCGATCGCCTAATTTTACTGCCGGACTTCGCGCACTTTCGCTTGATGGCTTACTTGAAAAAGAGAATATCTCTCGCATCAACGAGACGACTATTCCTTATTGGCCTTTTGGTTCTAGGCCCTATTTAATGGGATCGATTTTGTGGGACGAAATTGTCCGCAATAAAGATTCAAGCATTATCGGAAGATTAAATGAAAGATACTCACGCCGATTTCCCTTTTTTATTTCTGGTCCTATTCTGGATGAAGAAAGTAAGAGTTTTCAAAATCTCCTAACAGATGCCTACAAGCATGTTGAGTCTCATTCTCTTGAACAAAAAATAAAAATTGAATCCGCATCAAAATTTGAAAGTAAACCACTCGTTAAGCAGATGGGCTTTGATACCAATAGTCCCGCGATGAGTCCTGATGGATTAAAGCTTTTGCTGGTCACTCACTCTGAAGAAACTGAAAGTCTCATTGAAATTCGTGAACGCAAAGACACCAAACAAAGCTTTAGCGATATCGAGCCTCGTAAAGTTGTCGAAGGCAGTGTCATCCAGCGTATTTCTTGGCTTGGTAATTCAAACGAATTTGTTTACGAAAGCATCGATTCTCTCGATCACTACAATCACTTTTCAGATATTTACAAGTTTAACCTTGCGACCAAGAAGAAAGAGCGTCTGACTCGAAGTATTCGCGGACGAGAACCTGCGGTTTCTCCTGATGGGCAACATATCTGCTTTGTGCAACTCGATACCGGATCAACACGACTTGCTCGTATTCGAAGTGATGGCTCTGGTTTTGAGGTCCTCTACGCTCCTGAAATACAATTTAGACTCTCAAGACCAGAGTATTTGAATGCCTCTGAAATTATATTAAGTGAACGCAATGCTTCGGGCCGCGAAGTCTTAAGAATATTTAACTTAAATACTCACGCATTGAAAGACGTATTACCTCAATACTCGCCCGCACACTTTGCAAAGCTAACTTCTCTCGGACTACTTTTCGAATCTGAAAAATCAGGAGTAGCGAATATTTACCTTGCCAGCAAAGATCTCAAAACAGCGCGCCCCATTTCGAATGTCTTAACCTCTGCAAGCTCAGCAGAAATCGATACGGCCCGAAACGAATTACTAGTTACAGTGTTATCAGGCAAAGGCCAAAACGTCGCAACCGTTCAATCAAGTGTCTGGAATAGTCAGCCCAAAGAGCTCCCACTTGTTGCCCCTCTCATTGGCGATCACTGGAAAAAACATATTCCACCTAAAGTTCAAGCTGATAAAAAAATTGAAGAGTATAGCCCGTGGTCTTATTTGTATCCACGCTACTGGCTTCCATATTTTTATTTTTTACCTGGCGGAAGTTACTTCTCAGCAAGCACAACCGGAAACGATCCCGTCGGCCATCATTCCTACTCTCTTCTTGCGAGCTACGATACCTTAAGCAACAAGCCGAGCATTTTTGCGGCTTACACAAATGCAACCATCACAACTCCAGTGACTCTCGACCTCTATGATTACTACGAATATATTTATGCGATAAATGAAATCAGGCACACGACTCTCGTCAATCCTTTTTTGACGACCTACATTCCAGGCCTCAGCAGCAACTACACAATTGGCGGCGGCTGGACTTATTTTCAAAGCGCATACCCTGGAGAAAATCTAAATGCGAACGGCCCAGGGCTTTTCTTCAACTATGCCAACACAACAAAGCGTGGATTTCAAATTTCTCCAGAGTCAGGTGGGACAGCGTACTTTGGATACAATTCGTATCTTCCCCACGTTGGAAATATGAGTTACGATGAACTCAAATTTCGCGGAAGTTATTACTTTTCTCATTTTTTACCTAAGCATCATGTTTTCGCGAGTTTTCTTAATCTCTATTATGCTCCACGACTGGATCATCTTCTCTTGGGTCGCACAACTTCTTCGGCCGTTTATCAACAAAACGTTTTGGATTCGAGTTTTGTTTTGCGTGGCTACCCTTATGGAGCTTTAATTGGTAAGGATCTTTACTCTACAAATCTTGAATATCGCTTTCCGATTTACGATGCGTTTCATGGCTTCGATGTGAAACCTCTGTTTATGCACAAATATTATGGCGCTGTTTTTTTCGATGCCGCCACAGTTGATGGCGCCTACTATTCCGTTAAAAGTTTAGGTTACAATCTTAGCACGGCCGGCAAATTTTTTACTGGAAGCGGGCTTGAGTTTAAAGCCGACACGACTGTTTTTTATCAAATCCCGGTTACTCTGACCCTCGGACTCTACTATGGCTTCAATACCCAAGCGAGTTATGGCTTTACTCCATTTATCGGATTCTTGTTATGAGCTGCTCTGTCTGCGCAAAACACATTTCGCTAGCTGAACTTCCCGGCGGAGTCATTTATCAAGACGAACTCATTTTTATCGCGCACTTTCCTTACAATTCAAATAAGCCGATGAAACCTCATTTTGGGCATATCATTTTAGAATTAAAGCGACATCTGACTTCTCCTGCCCAAATGACTGATACGGAGGCCGGGTCCGTAGGACTTTGGCTTCAACGTATTTCTCAGTTTCTTGAAACTGATCTAGAAGCTGAACATACTTATTTGTTTCGTATTGGAGACATAACTCCTCACCTTCATTTTCATGCAGTCCCTCGATTTAAGGGTACTCCCCGCGAAAGATGGGGAATCTATCTTTACGAAAATCCACTTGAACGCAAAGCCGACGTTACCGAAATTCAAAACATCTCAAAACAAATGCGGGCGGCTTTCTTACGAAGGGATTTGAAGTGATTCTTCTTTTGCTTTCGAGTTTTGCTTTTGCAGATGCTCCCCGTGTTGTCGTCACCGAACACTTAAACGAGGCAAAAGATTGCTACGTTGCCCGAGTGAAAGAAGGCTTAGACAAAGATGGCAAGCTTGTTGTTTCTTGGACAATCAATGAACAGGGTCAGGCCATCAATTTGAAAAGTCGATTGAATGAGCTTGGCGACGAAAAACTTTATTTGTGCTTGGCTGAAAAAATTAAAGCTTGGAAATTTACTCCTGCTGAAAAATCTAAAATTCAAGATTTTCTTTTTCCTTTTATTTTTAAGCGAAAAGAATAACAACTTGGCCGACTACCGAATTTTTTAAATTCAAGACTTACTAGTTCAGATTTGGGTAAGGTCTCCCAATTGCTTTCATGCTTTGAATCAGGTTCGCAAATTCATGCAGAACCAGGGAGGATCAAAATGAAAGGTTTTACTCGCGTTTTCTTAGTGGGATATCTCGGGAGTGCACCTGAGATGCAAAAGAGCAAAACAGGAGTTTCTTATACTCGTCTCAATGTTGCGACTCATCGCTCGAAGCAATTAGAAGACGGAAAATGGGATACCTCAACGGAGTGGCACAAGGTAACGGTATGGGGGCCTCGCGCTGAACTCTGTGTTAATAAACTTGCAAAGGGAGCACCACTTGCCATTGAAGGGCATCTCGAGACTTACAAGTCTGAACGAGAAGGTGGACCGGTTTCTCAGGTCTCCATTGTGGCCAACCATGTCCACTTCCTGCCAAATCCAAAACAGCAAAGTATGAAACTCACTGAGGACGATCCCTTTTTGAATATAGAGGGCGATTCACTTTCGATACCCGCTTGAATTATTTTTATACCTAGCGAGCGTGTCTCCTGCTCGCTAGGGTCCCTACTAGACCAAGGTCTAAAACTTGACAAGCGCCATCAAACACGAAATGATAAGAAGTGAGACGAGAGCATGCCGCTCTCCCAACTTGCTCGAGCATCCAAACGAGGGAGACAAAGTGGAAAAAACATTTGATAAACTCAATTGGATAAAAGATTTGGTACGTGCTGAACAACGCATGGAAGAATCTGGAGTCGTGGATTTTTCGGCAGGTTTTGATCCCGCACAAATGATTTCAAGTGAAAGTGCTAACTTTTTGAACGCATTGAAGTCTGCGTTTATTGAAGCTGCCACATCTTTCAATCAGTTAAAAAGCTCAAGTGTTGGACGTGTTAAGATCTATGGCATTTCAAATACAGATGCTGACTTTATGCTTTTTAGAAATGGATTTAA